>DATHHZ010000125.1:0-5999 GCA_035316965.1 Burkholderiales bacterium
TCAAGCGCAGCAGCTCCGGCCCATACTT
This sequence comes from Burkholderiales bacterium, assembly GCA_035316965.1. Lineage (GTDB taxonomy): Bacteria > Pseudomonadota > Gammaproteobacteria > Burkholderiales > SG8-39 > VBDM01. The sequence continues at coordinate 29 of DATHHZ010000125.1, forward strand.
TTGCCAGCGTCCGGATTCCTGCCACAGCTCCGCTGGTTGGACCGCCGGCATGAACAGCTCGATCGCTCCGGCGCGATTCATTCCCTCCCGCACGATGGCTTCGACCTTGCGAACGACCCGAAGTCCGAGGGGCATCCAGGTGTAAATTCCGCCGGCGAGTCTCCGGATCAGGCCCGCGCGGACCATCAGCTTGTGGCTGACGAGCTCCGCGTCAGCAGGGGCTTCCTTGAGCGTTGCGAGAAAGTATCGCGAAGTGCGCATAGCGGGGGGGGCGAGCCAGGACGCGACATTCTACTTGAACTCGCACGCCCCACAGCCGCGGGGCGGCTTTGCCTTCAAATCGCCGGCGATTTGTGAAAGAATGGGCGTGGACAGACTTTTGCTGGATTGCGTATGCTCGATCGAGACGGCTATCGGCCGAACGTCGGCATCATCCTCTGCAACGGGCGCAACGAGGTTTTCTGGGGCAAGCGCGTCAAGGAACACTCCTGGCAGTTTCCGCAGGGCGGGATCAAGCTTGGGGAAACGCCGGTGCAGGCGATGTACCGCGAACTGCGGGAAGAAGTGGGCCTGCTGCCCACCCACGTGAAGATCCTGGGCCGGACGCGCAACTGGCTGCGCTACGAGGTGCCCGTGCAGTGGCTCAAACGGGATTGGCGCGGCAATTACCGGGGCCAGAAGCAGATCTGGTTCCTGCTTCGGCTGGTGGGTCGCGAGTGCGACGTGCGCCTGCGGGCTTCGGAGCGCCCCGAATTCGATGCCTGGCGCTGGAACCACTATTGGGTACCCCTTGACTCCGTGATCGATTTCAAGCGAGAGGTATACCAGCACGCGCTCACCGAGCTTGCCCGCTATCGATTTCGCGGCCAGGGTCGAAAGCCTCTTCCAGCGGAAATCGCATCGCGCTGACTGCCTGTGCTTGACAGCAGGGTGTCGGAGATATTATTCTTAGTCTATTAATTAGAGTAAGTCTAATTCATCCTAACGCGGAGGCATCCATGCAGCTCAAAGGCTCCAAGACGCACGGCAATCTCAAAGCGGCATTTGCAGGCGAATCTCAAGCAAACCGCCGCTATCTTTACTTTGCAGCGAAAGCCGACGTTGAAGGGCAAAACGACGTCGCTGCGGTGTTCCGGTCTACCGCCGAGGGCGAAACCGGCCACGCCCACGGCCATCTCGAATACCTGGAGCAGTGCGGCGATCCGGCGACTGACCTCCCGTTCGGCGGCACGCGCTTGAATCTGAAGGCCGCCATTGCCGGAGAGACCCACGAGTACACCGACATGTATCCTGGCATGTCGAAGGCCGCGCGTCAGGAAGGCTTCTCCGAGATCGCCGATTGGTTCGAGACCCTGGCCAAGGCGGAACGCTCGCACGCCAACCGCTTCCAGAAGGCGCTCGACGCACTCGCCGACTGAGCGTTAATCCGGAGGCCGACGGCGCCGGATTAACTCCGCGAGTTGGAGAAGGCCGTTCGGCCTCTCAACTCGCGGCGCAGAAGCGTACGTTCTCCCATGACCATTCGTGAAGGCAGCCTAGACGCGCCAACCCGCCATCCGGTTGAATGGCGCCTCCCGGATTTCTACGACGAAGAAAAGCTGTTCGCCGAGCTCGAGCGCATATTCGGTATCTGTCATGGCTGCCGGCGCTGCGTCAACCTGTGCACGGCGTTTCCGACGCTCTTCGATCTCGTGGACGCAAGCGCGACGCTCGAAGTCGACGGCGTCGAGAAGTCGCAGTTCTGGAAGGTCGTGGACCAGTGCTACCTCTGCGACATGTGCTACATGACGAAATGCCCGTACGTGCCACCGCATCCCTGGAACGTGGATTTCCCGCATCTGATGCTACGGGCCAAAGCGCTCAAGTTCAGGAAAGGGGAGGTGAACCTGCGGGACCGGCTGCTTTCCTCCACCGACGCCGTCGGCAAGCTCGCCGCCATCCCTGTCGTGGCGCAGGTCGTGAACGCGGTCAACCGAAATGCCGCCGCGCGCTCGCTCATGGAAAAGGCAATCGGCGTCCATCCTGAGCGCAAGCTGCCGCCCTACAGCCCCGGCACGTTTCGCGGACAGGCCGCCGCGAGCCGAAGCCATGAGGTCCGCAACGGTGAGCGCGCGCCGGGGAAAGTCGCGGTATTTTCGACCTGTTATGTGAATTACAACGAGCCGGGTATCGGCCACGACCTGATCGCGGTTCTGGATCACAACGAGATTCCGTACCTGCTCGTGGAGAAAGAGGCCTGCTGCGGCATGCCCAAGCTCGAGCTCGGCGATCTAGAGGGCGTCGAGCGACTGAAGGCGGTGAACGTTCCGCGACTCGCCGGGCTCGCGCGCGAAGGCTACGCGATTCTTACCCCTGTACCGTCATGCACGCTGATGTTCAAGAGCGAGCTGCCGCTGCTGTTTCCCGATGATGCCGAGGTCAAGGCGGTAAGCGAGGCGATGTTCGACCCGTTCGAGTATTTCCTGCTGCGCAAGCGTGACGGGCTGCTCAAGACCGACTTCAAGACCGCGCTCGGAAAAGTGTCCTACCACGTCCCGTGCCATTCGCGCGTGCAGAACATGGGACAGAAGACCCGCGAAACGCTGCAGCTCATACCGGGGACGACGCTCAATACGGTGGAACGTTGCTCCGGCCACGACGGAACCTGGGGCGTCAAATCCGAGTACTACGAAAACTCCATGAAGATCGGGCGGCCGGTGTTCCAGCAGATGGCCGGCAACGATCCCGACTACATCAGCTCGGACTGCCCGATCGCCGCCCGCCATATAGAGCAGGGCATGGGCGAGACCCGGGCAAGAAAAGCGCATCCTCTGTCGCTGCTGCGTATTGCCTACGGAATCTGAACCTGCCCCGGATAACGATGACAGCCATGCCCCGAATCGACCGTGCAAGCCTGATGACGCTTGAAGCCTACGCCCGCGCGCGTCCGCAGTTCCGGGCGAAGGTCATGGCCCACAAGAAAAATCGCAGGGTTCAGCTCGGCGATGATCTCACGCTCATTTTCGAGGACGAGCTGACTAATCGCTATCAGGTGCAGGAGATGCTGTACGCAGAGCGCATTTTCGAAGAACAGGGTATCCAGGAGGAACTCGACGCTTACAACCCGCTCGTTCCTGACGGCCGCAATCTCAAGGCGACCATGATGATCGAGTACCCGGATCCGGACGAACGCGGCAAGCGGCTTGCGGATCTGATCGGCATCGAGGACAAGGTGTGGCTCCAGGTCGCGGGCCACGAGCGGGTCTGGGCGATTGCCGACGAAGATCTCGATCGGGAGAACGACGAGAAAACCTCGGCGGTGCATTTCTTGCGCTTCGAGCTCGACGAGGCCATGGCCCAGGCGCTCAAAAAAGGCGCGGGCTTGACGATCGGGGTCGATCATCCCAGCTATTCCGCTACGCTGGAGGCGCCTTCGGCGGTGCGCGATTCTCTTGTAAAGGATCTGGCGTAGACGATCGCGCCTGCTAGAGCAGGACCAAATTGTCTCGGTGGATCAATTCCGGTCCGTCGATGTATCCGAGTATGGCCTCGATCTCGCTTGACGCCCGGCCGGCAATACGCCGGGATTCCTGCGCGTTGTAGTTGACCAGTCCACGCGCGATCTCGGCGCCCTCCGGCGAGAGGCAAGCGACCACTGCGCCGCGCTCGAATTCGCCCTCCACGCTCTTGACCCCGACCGGCAGGAGGCTCTTGCCTCCCGATCGCAAAGCCTTGGCCGCTCCTGGGTCGAGGCCGAGCCGTCCGGCAACCTGGAGGTGATCGGCGAGCCACTGCTTGCGCGCTGCAAGCGGTGTCGTTTGGGTGGAGAGCAAAGTTCCGATTGCTTCTCCGGCCGCGAGCCTGACTAGGACATCGGGTTCGTTTCCCGAGGCAATCACCGTTTGCGCACCCGAGCGGGCGGCGCGCTTGGCCGCGAGTACCTTGGTGAGCATGCCGCCCTTGGCGATCGTAGAGCCGGTACCGCCCGCCAGCTCTTCCAGACGGGACTCGCCGGCCTGAGCGCTTCGAATCAGGGTCGCGCCAGGATTGCGCCGTGGATCGTCGGTATAGAGCCCCTCTCGGTCGGTCAGGATGATGAGGTAGTCGGCTTCGACGAGGTTCGTTACCAGCGCTGCAAGCGTGTCGTTGTCGCCGAACCGGATTTCGTCGGTAACGACGGTGTCGTTTTCGTTGATCACGGGAATGATTCCGAGTCCGAGCAGCGTCAGCAAGGTGGAGCGGGCATTCAAGTAGCGCTGCCTGTCGACGAGATCGGCGTGCGTGAGGAGCACCTGCGCCGTATGCAGACCGTGCTGCCGGAAGCAGGATTCGTATACCTGCACGAGTCCCATCTGCCCGACTGCGGCGGCGGCCTGCAGCTCATGCATGGCGTGGGGACGCCTCGTCCAGCCCAGGCGCTGCATGCCCTCGGCGATTGCACCGCTCGAGACCAGGACCAGCTCCTTGCCGGCTTGGCGAAGCTTCGCGACTTGCCCTGCCCAGCGCGCGATGGCGGACGCGTCCAGCCCCGCACCCCGGTTGGTGACGAGGGTGCTGCCGACTTTGACGACGAAACGCTTCGCTTCTTTCATTCCGTCTTTCCGGATTCCAGGAAATTCATCACTGCGAAGCTGAGCTCGCGGCAACCCTCCCCGGTGAGCGCCGAGATACAGAAGCTCGGGCCGCGCCACCGCAGCCTGCGCACAAGCTTTGCGGCTGCGCTCTTGCGCTCCTCGGCGGGGAGCATATCCATTTTGTTCAGCACCAGCCAGCGGGGCTTTCGATATAGCGCCGGATCGAATTTCTTCAGTTCTGTGGCAATCGATTTCGCGTCGCGAGCCGGATCGGCACCTTCTTCGAAAGGTGCGGTATCGATGATGTGCAGAAGCAGGCGCGTGCGCGCGAGGTGCCTGAGAAACTGATGCCCCAGCCCGGCACCCTCCGCCGCTCCTTCGATAAGCCCCGGAATGTCGGCGATCACGAAGCTGCGATCGACCCCGACACGAACCACCCCGAGATGGGGATGCAAGGTGGTAAACGGATAGTCGGCGACCTTGGGGCGGGCCGCGGAGACGGCGCGAATGAAGGTGGATTTGCCGGCATTGGGAAGTCCAAGCAATCCAATATCGGCAAGCACCTTCAACTCCAGGTTGAGCGTGCGATGCTCGCCGGGTTTCCCGGGCGTTGCCTTACGGGGCGTGCGGTTGGTGCTCGATTTGAAATTGACATTGCCGAGGCCCCCTTTGCCTCCCCGCGCGAGCAATGCGACTTGCTCGTGCTCGGCGAGGTCGGCGAGCGTTTCTCCGGTCCCCGCGTTCGTGATCACGGTGCCGGTGGGCACGCGCAGCATGACATCATCGGCGCCTTTGCCGCTGCATTGGGCACCGCGCCCGTGCTCGCCGTCCTGCGCGCGGTGAATGCGCGCGAAGCGGTATTCGACGAGGGTATTGATGTTTCGGTCGGCCACCGCATAGACGCTGCCGCCGCTGCCGCCGTCCCCGCCGTCGGGTCCGCCGCGCGGCACGTTCTTTTCGCGCCTGAAGCTGAGCGCGCCGTCGCCGCCCTTGCCGGAATGGACCTCTATTCGCGCTTCGTCTATGAATTTCATGAAGGAAACAAAAAAGCCCTACCGCGTGGATAGGGCTTTAGTCGGGGGAGGGTGCTTCTAAGCCGGAACCACGCTGACCGTTTGTTTGTTGCCCGGGCCCCTGAAGCTGAATTGGATCTTACCGTTCACCCTTGCAAAAAGGGTGTGGTCCTTCCCGACCCCGACATTGTCCCCGGGATGAACACGGGTACCGCGCTGGCGAACGATGATGCTGCCCGCTGCTACCAGCTGCCCGCCATAGCGCTTGACACCGAGACGCTTTGATTTCGAGTCGCGGCCGTTGCGGGAACTGCCGCCTGCTTTTTTATGTGCCATGGTTCGCCTTTCTCTTCCGGGGCAGCGGTCTCATGCGCCCGCTATGCCGGTGACCTCGATTTCGGTGTA
>DATHHZ010000126.1:0-2644 GCA_035316965.1 Burkholderiales bacterium
AGTTCCTCGTCAATTGCGGCATTACCGAGGTGATGTCGCGCACGCCGGCGGAGGACGGCGCGAAGTTCCTTCCCCTCGCCAACCAGGCGAACCGCCTGATGAGCCCGGCGGAAATGGGGGAGCTCTTCAAGGTGATCGCGCTCGCGCGGGGCTTCTCGCAGACCTTGCTCGGTTTCGGCGAAGGCGACAGGCGGGGCGCGCTGTAAGGTGTAACCTATCCGCTCCGACCAAAAAGGGGCCGGGCGCCAGAGGAAACTCCGATGGAAGCTGCGCAAGCGCAATGGGTCAAGATCCACCCGCTCATCGTGCGCATCACACACTGGATCAACGCGTTCGGCATTCTCGTCATGGTTGCGAGCGGCTGGCGCATCTACAACGCGTCGCCCCTTTTTCCGTTCAGGATCCCGAACGAGCTCACGCTCGGGGGTTGGCTCGCCGGCGCGCTGCAGTGGCACTTCGCCGCGATGTGGCTGCTGGTGATCAACGGCGTCGTATACGTGACCTACGGCGTCGTCTCCGGACACTTTCGCAGAAAATTTTTGCCGCTGACGCCGGGCGCGGTATTTCGCGACGTGCTGGGGGCACTGCGCGGCAAGCTCGCGCACGAGGATCTTTCCGTGTACAACGCGGCGCAGCGCGCGGCCTACCTCGCGGTCATCCTGTGCCTCGTCGTTCTCGTCTTTTCGGGACTTGCGATCTGGAAGCCGGTTCAGTTGCAGGAGATCACGGCGATTTTCGGCGGTTATGAAAGCGCACGCGTGGTGCACTTTCTCACGATGGCGCTGCTGGTTCTGATCGTAGTGGTGCACGTCGCGATGGTGATTCTCGTGCCGCGCACTTTCCCGACGATGATCACGGGCCGCGCAAGGAGGGCGTCATGAAGAAACGGACGATGGAAACGAGCCTCGCCGGACATTCGCCCAAGCTCATCCGCTCGATCGAGCGGCGGCTGTTCCTGAAGCAGGGCCTCTCGCTCGGGGCGCTCGCGCTGCTCTCGGGGTGCGAGCTGACCGACGACGAAGGCGTGCAGAGCCTGCTCATGGGGATGTCGCGCTGGAACAACCGCGTCCAGGGCTGGCTCTTCAATCCGAACAAGCTCGCGCCGGAATATCCCGAAAGCGCGATCACCCAGCCCTTCCCGTTCAATGCCTATTACGGCGAGGACGAGGTGCGCCTCGTGGACGGGGCGAGTTACAAGCTCGAGCTCTCGGGCCTCATCCGCGAGAAGAGACCCTGGGCGCTGCCCGAGCTCTATGCCCTGCCGCAGATCTCGCAGATCACGCGCCACATCTGCATCGAGGGCTGGAGCGCGATCGGCAAGTGGAGCGGCGTGCGCTTTTCAGATTTCCTTGCGCGCATCGGCGCCGACACCACGGCAAAATACATCGGGTTCGAGTGCGCCGACGACTACACGACGAGCATCGACATGGCGACCGCCTTGCACCCGCAGACGCTGCTCACCTTCCGCTTCGCCGATCAGATCCTGCCGCCGAAGTACGGCTTCCCGATGAAGCTGCGCATGCCGACCAAGCTCGGTTTCAAGAACCCCAAGCACATCATGTCGATGTTCGTCAGCAATGAATATCCGGGCGGCTACTGGGAGGACCAGGGCTACAACTGGTTCAGCGGAAGCTGATGAAACCGCTCGAAGCTATCGCGCTTGCGGCGATCCTTGTGGCAGGCACCGGCGCCTGGGCCGCGGACGCGCCTGGGAAGCCCATGAAGATGGACGAGCCCATGCACGGCGAGATGAAGAAAGGGAGCATGAAGAAGGGCGACGTGAAGAAAGCCGCGAAAAAGAAAGAGCGCGAGCTGAAGCCGATGATCGAGAAGGAAGCGGCCGGATCGGCGAAGAAATAGGCGCGCCGTGCCGCTTCAGCGCGGGTCGAGCGTCATGAAGAGGTTGTTGAGCGACTCGGCGAGCGTCGGGTGCGCAAAGATCGCTTCCTTGATCGCGGGGTAGGGAAGCTTCCCCATCATCGCGATCTGCAGCATCGACATGATCTCCCCGCCTTCGACGCCGAGGATGGTACAGCCGAGTATCTGCTGCGTCTTCGCGTCCACGACCGCCTTCATGAAACCGCGCGTCTCGCTCATCTCCTGCGCGCGCGCCACACCCGTCATCGGCAGCTTCGCCACGCGGTAGTCGATGCCGCGCCTCTGCGCCTCGGTTTCGTTGATGCCGACGGTGGCGAGTTGGGGATCGATATACATGCAGTTGGGCACGGGCCGGCCTTCGATGGTCGCGATGCCGCGGTTCAGCCAGTTCTCGCGCAGGATGCGGAAATCGTCGTAGGAAATATGCGTGAAGGCCGGGCCGCCTTTGACGTCGCCGATCGCGTAGATCCCCGGGACGTTGGTCTCGAGCTTCGGATTCACCTTGATGAAGCCCGAATTGTCGGTCGCGACGCCGGCGGCACCGAGGTCGAGGCGATCGGAATTCGGAACGCGGCCGAGCGCAAGCAGCACGTGGCTGCCCGAGATTTCTCTCGCGCCGGCGTCCGATTGAAGGTGCGCGCACACGCCGGCGCCGCTTTTTTCCAGACCCATCACCTGCGCGGAGTTGAGCACCTCGATGCCGTCGTCTTTCAGAATTTTCTCGACTTCGGCCGAGACGTCCGGATCCTCGCGCGCGATCAGCCGC
>DATHHZ010000127.1:0-5295 GCA_035316965.1 Burkholderiales bacterium
GGCCGCTATTCGACTGACGCCTCGATCTATCAGATCGACCCGGTGGGCGTGGTCGTGCCGAAGACCGAGCAGGACGCGAAAGTCGCGCTGCAGATCGCCGTGGAAGAGGGCGTGCCCGTTCTCGCGCGAGGTGCGGGCAGCTCGCAGTGCGGCCAGACGGTGGGCGCCGCGCTCGTCATCGACCACAGCAAGTTTCTCGACAAGATCGTTTCCTTCGACAAGGAGGCCGCCACCGCCGTGGTGCAGCCCGGGGTCGTGCTCGACGGCCTGAACGCGCACCTGCGGCGGCACGGGCTGTGGTTCCCGGTGGACGTGTCCACGAGCGCGCAAGCGACGCTCGGCGGCATGGCCGGCAACAACTCCTGCGGTTCGCGCTCGATCCGGTACGGCAACATGGTGCACAACGTGCTCGGAATCGACGCGCTGCTCGCCGACGGCAGCGAGCACCACTTCGGCGTGGTGCCGGCCGATATTTCGCGCCTTTCGGGCGACGCTCGCTACGTCGAGCTCGCGAAGAAGGTGCGCGCCATCGCGGAGCGTGAAGCAGGCGAAATCGAAGCGCGCTGGCCGAAGGTGCTGCGGCGCGTGCAAGGCTACAACCTGGACTGGGTGCGGCCCGCGAGCGAATGGAACTTCGCGCAGCTCCTGGTCGGTTCCGAAGGCACGCTCGCGTATTCTAAGCGGATCCATCTGAAGCTCTCGCCCGTGCCCCGGTTCAGGGCGCTGGGCGTGTGCCATTTCCGGACCTTCCGGCAATCGATGGAAGCGCCGCAGCACATCGTCAAGCTTGGGCCGACCGCGGTGGAGCTCGTGGATCGAACGATGATCGGCCTCGCGCGCGGCAACCCGGCTTACCGCGCGGTCGTGGAGAAATTCGTCCGCGGCGATCCAGACGCGATCCTGCTGGTCGAGTTCGTCGGAGACGATCGCGACGGGCCGGCTGACAAGCTCGAGCGGCTCGCAGCGCTCATGGCCGACCTTGGCCATCCGGACAGCGTGATCCGGATCATCGACGCCGCGCTCCAGCGGGACGTGTGGGAGGTGAGAAAGGCCGGCCTGAACATCATGATGTCGATGAAGGGGGACGGCAAGCCGGTCTCCTTCATCGAGGATTGCGCGGTCCCCCTGGAAAACCTCGCCGAGTACACCGATTCCCTGACGCAGGTGTTCCGCAAGCACGGCACAGAAGGCACCTGGTACGCCCACGCCTCGGTCGGGACGCTGCACGTGCGGCCGATTCTCGACATGAAAAAGGACGGCGCCGGGAAAATGCGGGCGATCGCCGAGGAAGCCTGCGCGCTGGTGAAAAAATACAAGGGCGCCGCCTACTCGGGGGAGCACGGCGACGGCCTGGTGCGCTCGGAGTGGATAGCGCCGATCATCGGTGAACGGCTGGTGCGCGCGCTCGCGGAGATCAAGGACCTTTTCGATCCGAAGGGCCTGTTGAACCCCGGAAAGATCGTGCGGCCGTCGAAGCAGGACGACCGGACGCTTTTCCGGTTCAAGCCGGGATATGCGGCCGAGCGCCTGGACACCGTGCTCGACTGGAGCGAGTGGAGCGTGCCGGGCGCGGCGAGCGAGGGTTTCGCGGCGGCGGTCGAGATGTGCAACAACAACGGGCACTGCCGCAAGTTCGACGCCGGAACGATGTGCCCGTCTTTCCGCGCCACCGGCGACGAGCGGCACCTCACGCGCGGGCGCGCCAACTCGCTGCGCCTTGCGCTCTCCGGCCAGCTCGGTCCCGATGCCTTCACGTCCGACGAGATGTACGACACGCTCGATCTCTGCGTGTCCTGCAAGGGCTGCAGGCGCGAATGCCCGACCGGCGTGGACATGGCGAAGATGAAGATCGAGTTCCTGCATCACTATCACGCCCGCCACGGCTATTCGCTGAAGGACCGGCTGATCGCCTACCTTCCGCGCTACGGCCCTCTGGCCTCGCGCTTCGCGCGAACGGCGAACGCGGTCCAGACGATGGGCAAGCGCGCTTTCGGCTTCGCGGCCCAGCGCTCCCTGCCGAAGTGGCGCCGCTCGTTCCTGAACTCGCTGCGCCGATCGAGCAGCGACGGGAAGGCGGGCGAGGTCGTCCTCTTCGTCGACACGTTCAACAACTACTTCGAACCGGAAAACGCACGCGCCGCTCTCGCCGTGCTCGACCGGGCCGGCTACGGCGTGCATATCGCCGGGGCAGGCGACGCCAGCAACGAAAATGCGCGGCCGCTGTGCTGCGGCCGCACTTTCCTCGCGGCGGGAATGGTCGAGCAGGCGAAGGCCGAGGCGCAACGGGTGCTGGCCGCGCTCGAGCCCTACGTGGGACGCGGCGTCGAGGTCGTCGGGCTCGAGCCTTCCTGCCTTCTGACCCTGCGCGACGAATTCAAGGCGATACTCCCGGGCGGCGAGACCGACGCGCTTGCCGCACAGGCGCTGCTCTTCGAGGAGTTCCTCGCGCTCGAGCACGAAGCCGGTCGCCTCGCGCTCAAGCTCAAGCCGCTCGCCGAAAAGCGCGTGCTCCTGCACGGCCACTGCCACCAGAAGGCCTTCGGCGCGATGCCCGCCGTGCAGCGGACGCTGTCGCTCGTTCCTGAGCTGAAGGTCGAGACGATCGAGTCCTCCTGCTGCGGCATGGCGGGCAGCTTCGGCTACGAGGCCGGGCACTACGCGGTCTCGATGAAGATGGCCGAGGCCGCGCTCCTGCCGAAGGTGCGCGCGGCGGGCGCGGATACGATCATCGTCGCCGACGGCACCAGTTGCCGCCATCAGATCGCCGACGGCGCGGCGAGAGAGGCCGTCCACGTCGCGCGGGTGCTGGCCCGCGCCCTGGCCTAGAAACGGCCGCTTCGGATGATCCTCGAAGGCGCGCAAGCGGCGCTCGCCCTCGCGCCGATCGCTTTCGCGGGCGGGTTCATCCAGGGTCTCACCGGGTTCGGCTCGGCGCTGGTCACCATTCCGCTCGCCACGTTTTTCGTTCCGCTTCCCTTCGCGCTCGCCGTGTTCGCGGTGGTGGACTTCGTGAACGGCCTGAGGCTGGGGCTGGAAAATCCGCGCAACGCTGTCCTCGGCGATATCGCGCGCATGGTTCCTCTCATGATCGTGGGGATCGTCACGGGCACGACGCTGCTCGTGAACCTTCCACGCAACGCGTCGCTCGTCGCGCTCGGAGCCTTCGTCCTCGGCTACGCGATCTACAGCCTCTCACGGCGCGGGGCTCCCGCCGCCGTCAGCCGGAACTGGGCGTTCCTCGCCGGATTCTGCGGCGGCCTTTCGGGAACCCTCTTCGGCGCGGGCGGCCCGCCTTACGCGATCTATCTCTCCCACCGTTCCTTGAGCAAGGAACGGTTCCGCGCGACCATGACCCTCACCACGATCTTCAGCATCGGGCTGCGGCTGGTAGCGTTCGCGGTGACGGGGCTGCTCATGCAGGACGGCGTGTGGCTCACCGCGGCCGCTGCGATCCCGGCCGGGCTATTTGCGGTCTACCTCGCGTCGCGGGTATTCCGCGTGATCTCGCGCGAGATGGTGATGCGCGCGGTGGGGATCCTGCTGCTCGCGAGCGGCGCGTCGCTCATCGCGCGCGGGCTGGGTTGAGGTCTTTTCATTCGCGAATGTTTAGCGACGTCGCGAGCCGTTTGTAAAGCTCGTACTGGTCGCGAACGAAGTTCTCCGTCTCGACGGGCGAACGGATCGCGGGGATCCCGCCGATCCTGGCGTTGCCGGCGAGCCAGTCGGGATCCGACGCCAGCTTGCCGAGCACCCCGACCCACTTGTCCACCGGCTCCTTCGCCATCCCAGGCGGGCCCATCAACGCGGTCCAGCCGGTAATGCGCTCCATGTCCGGCCAGCCGAGTTCGCGCGAGGTCGGTACATCTGGCAGGTCGACGAGCCGCTGCGGCATCGTAACCATCAGCGCGCGCAACGTGCCAGACTTGAGGTGCGCAAAGAAGCTGGTCAGGTTGTTGCACGCGAACTGGACCTGTCTTCCGAGCAGCGATGTGGTCGCGTCGCCTCCGCCCTTGTAATGGATGCCGACCGCATGATCTTTGGTGAGTCCGGCGAGGGTGAACAGATACTGTGGGCCGAAGTTCAGGATGCTACCGTTGCCCGAAGTGGAGAAGTTGAGGGTGCCGGGGTTCTTGCGCATCTGCTCGATGAGCTCCCGCATCGACCTGATCGGCGAATCGCCCTTAACGGCACAGACGTATGGATTGAACTCGAGCAGCGACAGCATCGTGAAATCGCTCCATTGGTACGGCACCTTGGTATCGACCGCTGGCAAGATCGCGTGGGAGCCAATGCGCGCGACGAGCAACGTGTAGCCGTCCGGCGTGGCGGTCTTCACCGCCATCGAGCCGATCGCTCCCGAGGCGCCGACGCGGTTCACGACCACGATCGGCTGATTGTTGAGGTATTTCTGCGCATGCTGCGCGAGAATTCGGCCTGAGAGGTCGGACTCGCCGCCTGCGGAGAACGGCACAATGAAGGTAATTGGCTTGGAGGGATACTGCGCGACAGCCGGAAGCGCCAAAAGGGCGAGAATTCCTGCTGCCGCGGAGAATCGGATGGGCTTTCGCATGGCGGTCGGCGTGCCGCTGTTCGCGAGGACCGGCCTATCGCTCGTGGCGCGCGGGCCTCGATGAACAGCTTGCGGTCGTTTCGCGACAGCGTGTCAGGCGGGGACGTCGGGATCGAGTTGTCTCTCGATCCAGGAGATCTGGTCTTTGAGGAGAAGTTTGCGACGCTTCATTCGGGTGAGGGCGAGCTGATCGTGGGAGGGGTCGTCGGCGATCCGGTGAATCGCGGTGTCCAGGTCCCGGTGCTCGAGCTGCAGCTCGTGCAACCGCTGCCTCATCTGCGCCTGCATCTGTTCGTCCCTCGTTTCGACCATGGCACGCTTTTATTTTAGACCTTTTGCGGCTTGCGCCAAGTCCAAACGAGCATGCCGATGCCGAGTGCGATCATGGGCGCGGACAGCCACTGGCCCATGGACAGGTTGAGCGCAAGAAGGCCAAGAAAATCATCGGGCTCGCGAAAGTATTCGGCGGTGAAGCGGAACACCCCGTAGCCGAGGAGGAAGGCCCCCGACACCGCTCCCGCGGGCCGCGGTTTCGCCGAATAGATCCACAGGATCACGAAGAGGAGCACCCCTTCGAGGGCGAACTGATAGAGCTGAGAGGGGTGGCGCGGGAGCGGCCCCGCCCCTCGGAACAGCATTCCCCAGGGCACATCGGTGACCCGGCCGGGAAGCTCGCCATTGATGAAGTTACCGAGCCTTCCCGCAGCAAGTGCGAGCGGGGCCAG
>DATHHZ010000128.1:0-2485 GCA_035316965.1 Burkholderiales bacterium
ATCGTGACGGCTTCGATCGTGAGCAGCTCGCCCCCGACTTCGGTCCACGCGAGCCCCGTCACCTGCCCGATCTGGTTCTTCTTCTCGGCGATGCCGTAGGTAAAGCGGCGCACGCCGCGGAACTTGTCCAGGTTCTTGGGGGTGACGAGGATCCGCTTCTCCTTCTCCTTGGTCACCAGGAGCTTCACCACCTTGCGGCAGATCTTGGAAATCTCGCGTTCCAGGCTGCGCACGCCCGCCTCGCGCGTGAAGTAGCGGATGATGTCGCGGAGAGCCGCCTCTGACACCGATACCTCCTCCTTCTTCAGCCCGTTGTTCTTGAGCTGCTTGGGCAAAAGGTAACGGGAGGCGATGTTGACCTTCTCATCCTCGGTATACCCGGATATGCGGATCACTTCCATGCGGTCGAGCAGCGCCGGAGGAATATTCAGCGTGTTGGCGGTCGCGACGAACATCACTTCAGAGAGGTCGTACTCGACTTCTACGTAGTGGTCCGTGAAAGTGTGGTTCTGTTCCGGATCGAGCACTTCCAGGAGCGCCGAGGACGGGTCGCCGCGGAAGTCCATGCCCAGCTTGTCCACCTCGTCCAGCAGGAACAGCGGGTTGCGCACGCCGATCTTGCTCATGTTCTGGAGGATCTTGCCGGGCATCGAGCCGATATAGGTGCGCCGGTGGCCGCGGATCTCGGCCTCGTCGCGCACGCCGCCCAGCGACATGCGCACGAATTTGCGGTTGGTGGCGCGGGCGATCGATTGTCCGAGAGAGGTTTTTCCCACCCCGGGCGCGCCCACCAGGCACAGGATCGGCGCCTTGACCTTGTCCACGCGGATCTGCACCGCCAGGTACTCGACGATGCGCTCCTTCACTTTCTCCAGTCCATAGTGGTCGGCGTCCAGAATCTTCTCGGCCGCCCCGATGTCGCGCGAGATCTTGCTGCGCTTCTTCCATGGGAGGTTGACGAGCGTCTCGACGTAATTGCGCACCACCGTCGCCTCGGCCGACATGGGCGACATGAGACGCAGCTTCTTCAGCTCGCCTTCGGCCTTCTTGCGCGCCTCCTTGGGCATGCGCGCGGCCTTGACGCGCTTTTCCATTTCCTCGAGATCGGCGCCGTCCTCGCCTTCGCCAAGCTCCTTTTGGATCGCCTTCACCTGCTCGTTCAAGTAGTACTCGCGCTGGCTCTTCTCCATCTGCCGCTTGACGCGGCCGCGGATGCGCTTCTCGACCTGGAGAATGTCGATCTCGGATTCCAGTTGCGAGAGCAGGTGCTCCAGGCGCGCCTTGACCTCGAACATTTCGAGGACCTGCTGCTTCTGCTCGAGCTTGAGCGGCAGATGTGCGGCGATCGTATCCGCCAGGCGCCCGGCCTCTTCGATTCCCGCAAGCGAAGTGAGGATCTCGGGCGGGATTTTCTTGTTCAGCTTCACGTACTGGTCGAACTGAGCGATCAGCGCCCGGCGCATGGCCTCGATCTCGGTGACGTCTCCCGCGTCAGCCGGGACGGCCGTGGCCTCGGAAACGTAATGGCTGCGCATATCATCGATGCTCTGGATCCGGGCGCGCTGGCTGCCTTCCACCAGCACCTTGACGGTGCCGTCGGGGAGTTTGAGCATTTGCAGGATGTTCGAAATGCAGCCGATCTTGTACAGGTCCTCGGCGGTGGGCTCGTCCTTGGCCGCGGATTTCTGTGCAACGAGCAGGATGCTCTTGCCCGCTTCCATGGCGATTTCCATCGCCTTGATCGACTTTGGCCGTCCGACAAAGAGCGGGATGACCATGTGCGGGAACACGACCACGTCCCGCAGCGGCAGCAGCGGATATTGGTTCGGTGCGGATGCGATCTCGTTTGCCATGGCGTTCCCGGGGAAAAGAATCAAAAGCTACATTGGGGCGATGCGCCCCCCGTTCAAGCCGCGCCCCGCCGGGGACGACAGCCGTCGCTCAAGCCGTGCCCGCCACCTTCGGCGGTTCGGTGTAGATGAGAAGGGGCTTGCCCTCGCCGATAATGGTGTTCTCGTCCACCACGACTTTGCTCACATTCTCCATCGTCGGAAGATCGAACATGAGGTCAAGCAGCACCTGTTCCAGGATCGAACGCAGGCCCCGCGCCCCGGTCTTTCGCGCCAAGGCTCTCTTGGCGATTGCCTGCAGCGCCTGCGACCGCACTTCCAGATCCACCCCCTCCATGCCGAACAGCTTCTGATATTGCTTGATGAGGGCGTTCTTCGGCTCGGTCAGTATTTGGATCAATGCCTGCTCGTCGAGTTCCACGAGCGTCGCCACAACCGGCAGCCGCCCTACGAACTCGGGTATGAGCCCGTATTTGATGAGGTCTTCCGGCTCGACCGTGCGCAGGATCTCGCTGATGTCCTTGCCGTTCTTCAGGCTTCTTACGTCCGCACCGAAGCCGATGCCGCTCTTTTCGGAGCGGCTGCGGATGATCTTTTCCAGGCCGTCGAACGCTCCCCCGCAGATGAACAGGATG
>DATHHZ010000129.1:0-4356 GCA_035316965.1 Burkholderiales bacterium
CATGAACGAAGACGCCTTCAACCTCAGCATCCGGAAATTCCTGAAGATGGTCGGGGTGAGCTCCCAGAGGGAGATCGAGCAGGCGGTGGCGAAGGCGCGCGCCGGGGGCGCAATCAAGGGCGACGAGAAGTTCCCCGCCTCGGTCACGCTCGAGGTCCCCGGCATCAGGCTCTCGGTACGGTTCGACGGCAAGATCGAGCTCGAATAATCGCGAGGAGGCGTCTTGAACAAACCCCGCGAATTCGACGCCGCGCTGCTCGAGGAGATGCGGGCGCTGCTCGGCGATCGCGTCACGACCTCGCGGGGCGTGCGCGAGCATCACGGCAAGGATGAGTCGTACTTTCCGTACGCGCCGCCTGATGCCGTGGTATTTCCCGAATCCACCGAGGAGGTGCGCGACATCGTCGATCTCTGCCGGCGCCACAACACGCCGATGATCCCTTACGGCGTCGGCACCTCGCTCGAGGGCCACGTGCTCGCCATCCACGGCGGGGTGTGCATCGATCTTTCACGCATGAACAAGGTCATCACCGTGCACGAGGCCGACATGGACGCGGTGGTCCAGGCGGGCGTGACGCGGAAGCAATTGAACGAGCACATCCGGCATACGGGTCTTTTCTTCCCCATCGATCCCGGAGCGGATGCGACGCTGGGCGGCATGACCGCGACGCGCGCATCGGGCACGAACGCCGTGCGCTACGGCACCATGCGCGAGAACGTGCTCGCGCTGACAGTCGTGCTCGCCGATGGTCGCGTCATCACGACTTCGCGCCGCTCGCGAAAATCCGCCGCGGGCTACGATCTGACGCGGCTGTTCGTGGGGTCGGAGGGGACGCTCGGAATCATCACCGAGATCACCGTGCGCCTCTACGCCGTTCCCGAGGCCATGTCCGCGGCCACCTGCTCCTTTCCCGACATCGCCGGCGCAGTGAACACGGTGATCCAAACCCTGCAGGCCGGGATTCCGATCGCGCGCAGCGAAGCGCTGTGCGCGACGACCATGAAGGCCATCAACGCCTACTCGAAGACGGCTTACCGAGAGCAGCCGGCGCTGTTCCTCGAATTCCACGGCACCCAGGCGGGCGTCGAGGAGCAGGCGAAGCTGGTGCAGGACATCGCGCACGAGAACGGCGGCATGGACTTCGAGTGGACGACGAAAGCCGAAGACCGCAGCCGGCTCTGGACAGCGCGCCACCAGGCCTATTTCGCCTGCCTGCAACTGCGGCCCGGCTCGCGCGCCGTTTCGACCGACGTGTGCGTTCCGATTTCGCGACTCACGGAGTGCATCGTCGAAACGTCGAAAGACATCGCCCGCGCTTCGATGCCGATCCCCCTTTTCGGTCATGTGGGCGACGGAAACTTCCACTGTGAGATTCTCATCCGGCCCGACAACGAAGGCGAGCTTGAAGAGGCAAAACAGTTCAACGAGCGCGTCGTGAACCGCGCGCTCGCCATGGAGGGCACCTGCACCGGCGAGCACGGCATCGGCTTCGGCAAGATGCGCTCCCTGCGGAAGGAGCTGGGAGAGGCGGTCGACCTCATGCTGAGCTTGAAGCGCGCCATCGACCCGGAAAACCTGATGAATCCCGGAAAGGTCGTTGCCCTTTCGGACTAAAGCTTCAGGAAGTTCTCGCGGTAGTACTTGAGTTCCTCGATCGACTCGTGGATGTCTGCGAGCGCCTCGTGTTTGCCTTGCTTGACGAGGCCCTTCGCGATATCGGGCTTCCAGCGTCGCGCCAGCTCCTTCAACGTGCTGACATCCAGGTTGCGGTAGTGAAAATAGGCTTCGAGACGCGGCATGTAGCGCGCGAGGAAGCGCCGGTCCTGGCAAATCGAGTTGCCGCACATGGGCGAAGTCTTGCCCGGAACGTGTTGCGCAAGGAACGCGAGCAGCTGCTCCTGCGCCGCAGTCTCGGTCAGCACCGAGGCCTTCACCTTGTCGATCAGTCCGGTGCGCGCGTGAGTGCCCTTGTTCCAGTCGTCCATGGCATCGAGGACCGCGTCGGGCTGGCGCACGACCAGAACCGGCGCTTCGGACAGTGCGTTCAGCTGCGAATCGGTCACGACGACGGCGATTTCGATGATGCGGTCCTTGTCCGGATCGAGGCCGGTCATTTCCATGTCCAACCAGACGAGGTTGTTCTGATCCTGCGCCATGCCGCTTTTCCGTGAGCCCCTGTGTAAAATGGTGATTGTCGCACAATCGACCTACGCTCAATGCACGGGTTCACCGCTGTTTTTCTCGTCGCGCTTGGGTTGACCACTCTGGTGCGTCTTTGGCTTTCGCAGCGGCACATCCGGTACGTCCTTGCAAACCGCAATGCGGTCCCTGCGGAGTTTTCAGCAAGCATTCCGTTCGCGGCGCATCAGAAGGCGGCCGACTACACGGCCGCTAAGACACGGCTTGGAGTGCTCGAGACGCTCGCCGCCGCCGCGCTGCTGCTCGGGTTAACCCTCGGCGGCGGCCTGCAGTTTCTCTCCGATGCGTGGGAAACGATATTCGAGGCGGGCGGGTACGCGCACGGCATTGCGCTGATTGTTTCGGTCGTGCTCGTCTCGAGCGCACTCGATCTGCCCTTCAGTCTTTACCGCACTTTCGTGATCGAGGCGCGCTTCGGGTTCAATCGCATGAGCCTCGCATTGTTCATCGCCGATCTGGTCAAGCTCGCCGCGCTCGGCGCGCTCATCGGGATCCCGCTCGCCCTCGTTGTGCTGTGGCTCATGGCGAAGATGGGCGAAAGCTGGTGGTTCTATGTGTGGCTCACCTGGGTGGCATTCAACCTCGTCGTCGCCACGATTTACCCGACGCTTATCGCGCCTTTGTTCAACAAGTTCTCGCCGCTCGAGGACGCGGATTTGCGCAGCCGAATCGAATCCCTGCTTGCCAAATGCGGATTTCGGGCGCGAGGTCTTTTCGTGATGGATAATTCGAGGCGCTCGAGCCACGGTAACGCCTATTTCACCGGGCTTGGTGCGGCCAAGCGCATCGTGCTCTTCGACACTCTGATTTCGCGTCTCTCCGCACCCGAGATCGAGGCGGTCCTCGCCCACGAATTGGGCCATTTTTCACGCCGTCACGTGTGGAAGCGCATGGGCCTCGCGGCCGGCGCGAGTCTAGTGATCTTGTGGCTACTCGGATGGCTGATCGGGCAGGAGTGGTTCTACGCGGCGCTGGGCGTGCGCTCCCGGGGCACGGCGATTGCGCTCGTGCTGTTTTTCATGGTCGTACCGGTATTCACCTTTTTGTTGCAGCCGCTCGCAAGTTGGTATTCGCGCCTGCACGAATTCGAAGCGGACGCCTACGCGGCAAGAGTCGCCGACCCCCGCGACCTTGCGCGCGCCCTGGTCAAGCTCTATAAGGACAATGCGACGACGTTGACGCCGGACCCCTTGCATTCGGCTTTCTACGATTCTCACCCGCCGGCGGTGCTGCGCATCGCGCGGCTGCAAACTCAACGGACCTAGGAGGCGAAACATGTCGACGCTCGCAGAAAGGAAATGCAGACCCCTCCCCGCCGGGACGCCGGCCCTTTCGCGCGCGCGAATCGATGCGTTGCTCACGGAGGTGCCCGGCTGGACGTACGACGGGAAGGTCATCGCGAAGAGCTGGTCGTTCAAGAACTATTACGAGACCCTTGCGTTCGTGAACGCGGTCGCCTGGCTCGTGCATCGCGAGGACCATCACCCGGACATGAGCGTCAGCTACAATCGCTGCCGGGTGGAATTCAGCACGCATTCGATAGGCGGAATCTCCGAGAACGATTTTATCTGCGCGGCAAAAATCGAAGCGCTAGCGTCGATTTGATCCCGCTCCCGCGGGCGCTAGGTCGATGCGCCGGCAAGCGCAATCAGCAGCAATACAAGCAGCCACACCACGAGCGCGCGCCAAACCAGGCCGACCGTGCTGTCCAGGTGGCCGCTATCGGCCGGGTCGCCCAAGCCCAGCTCCGGGCGTTCGACGACTGCTCCTCCCGCGAGGATCGGCATCCCGAGCCTCACCCCGATCGCCCCGGCGCCGCTCGCAAGGACGATTCCGAGCGCGGGATCCGGCCAATTTGCGGCCTGCGTGCGCCAGCAGTACACCGCATCCTCGAAGTCGCCCACGACGGCGAAGGCGGCCGCAGTGAAACGCACCGGCAGCCAGTCGAGTGCTGCGAACGCGCGGCGCGCAAAACGGCTGAAGCGCTCCAGCTCCGGCGAGGTCTTTTCGCCCCACCGGCCGTTTAGGAACATCGAAAGCCGATACAAAATCGCCCCAGTCGGCCCCGGCAGGAGCACGAACCAGAAAACCACCGCGAAGACATAGCGGTGCGACGCGACCAGAGCCTCTTCGATGGCCAGGCGCGCAATCGCCTC
>DATHHZ010000130.1:0-18732 GCA_035316965.1 Burkholderiales bacterium
CTCGACGCGCGCGCGAGCACCGGCACCGTCTACTGGGAAGGCGCGGTGCGCGCGAGGCAGGGGGAGAGGGAGGCCGGGCGCGGCTACCTCGAGCTGACCGGGTATTGGAAGCCCCTGAGACTCTGAGGATCCGCAGGCTTCGGATAGAATCATGGCCGGAAATCCCGTGCAGGATGACGCATTGCCCGCAGCTCAGGAAACGTCCTTCGTTGCCATCCAGGGCCGCAAGCTCGAAGTCCTCAGAATCGCCGGCGCCGATGCGCCCACGCTCGTGTTTCTCCACGAAGGCCTGGGCTCGGTCGCGATGTGGCGCGATTTCCCGCAGAAGGCGGCCGCGGCGACCGGCTGCGCCGCGGTGGTCTACTCGCGCTACGGCTACGGTCAGTCCGAAGTTCTTCGCGGGCCGCGCGCGGTCGACTACATGCATGTCGAAGCGCTCGAGGTCCTGCCGGAGCTGCTCGAGCGGCTCGGCATCGACGATCCGGTTCTCGTGGGCCATTCCGACGGCGGATCGATCGCGCTCATCTACGCGGCGATGAGCGACAGCGTCAAGGGGCTGGTGGTCATGGCGCCGCATGTTTTCGTCGAAGACATCAGCGTGAGGAGCATCGCCGAGGCGAAGACGGCCTTCGGGGGCACGGACTTGGCGGAGAAGCTCGGCCGCTATCATGCCGACGCGGCGAAGACTTTCCGGGGGTGGAACGACATCTGGCTGCATCCGGACTTCAGGAGCTGGAACATCGAGGAGGTCCTGCCGCGGATACATTGTCCCGTACTTGCGATCCAGGGCTTCGACGACGAGTACGGGACGATGGCGCAGCTCGAGGCGATCGCAAAACAAACCGGCGGCCCGATCGAGCTGTTGCGCCTCGCCGACTGCCGGCACTCCCCGCACCGCGACCAGCCCGACGTCGTGCTCGAGGCGATGGCCAGCTTCATCGCGCGGCTCGAGGGCGGGGCCTAGGCGCGCGATCTGGAACGGACGGATTTGAGGCACAATCCCTTGCTCGTGAAATCGGAATCCATCCCCTCAGGCGCTCATGAACCCGAATCTCAAGCTCGACATCTTCCCGCACATCTTTCCGCAGGCGTTTTTCGACCGGATGAAGGCGATCGCGGAGCAGAATCCCACGCTCGCCGCGCAGATCAAGCGCTGGCTGCACATCCCGGTGCTGTGGGACCTGGAAGCGCGCCTGCGCATGATGGAGCGCTTTCCGGGGTACAAGCAGATTCTCACCTTGTCGCTTCCGGCGATCGAGTTCCTCGCGCCGCACGACCAATCGCCGGAGCTCGCGCGCCTGGCGAACGATGGCATGGCGGAGATCGTCGCGAGGCACCCGGACCATTTCCCGGCCTTCGTCGCCTCGCTTCCGATGAACAACGTCCCCGAGGCGCTGCGCGAGATGGACCGCGCGATCGAGAAGCTCGGCGCGAAGGGCATCCAGATCTTCACCAACATGAACGGGCGGCCGCTCGACGAGCCGGAGTTCTATCCGATCTTCGAGCGCATGGCGAACAAGTACGACCTGCCGGTCTGGGTGCACCCTACGCGCACGGCGAAATTCGCCGATTACATCAACGAGAGTAAATCCAAGTACGAGATCTACTGGCTGTTCGGCTGGCCCTACGAGACGAGCGTTTTCATGGCGCGCCTGGTGTTCTCGGGAATGATGGAGAAGCTCCCCGGCCTCAAGATCATCACGCATCACCTGGGCGCGATGGCGCCGTTCTTCGACGCTAGGATCGGCTACGGGATGGATCAGCTGGGCACGCGGACTTCGGACGAGGACTACACCCTCATCCTCAAGCGCATGGCCAAGCGCCCGGTCGATTACTTCAGGATGTTCTACGCCGACACCTCGGTGAACGGCTCGGCACCGGCCACGCGCTGTGGACTGGATTTCTTCGGCGCGGATCATGTGCTCTTCGGTACCGATTGCCCCTTCGATCCGGAGGGCGGCCCGCTTTTCGTCCGCGAGATCATCAAGACGATCGATTCGCTGAAGCTCAAGGACGACGACCGGCGCAAGGTCTATTTCGGCAACGCCATCCGCATGCTCAAGCTGGAGCTTCCGGGCGCACCGAAGTCCTCTGCATCGAAGGCGAAACCCGGCAAAGCGAAGAAAGCTAAGAAGCGGAAATGACCCTGCCCCGAGACCGCGTCAAGTATTCCGCCATCGTCGACCGGCCGAAGCTGAGGCTCCCCCCCGGCAAGCGCATCGTCGTGTGGACCATCGTCAATCTCGAAGTCTGGGATATCGCGAAGCCGATGGCGCGGCAGGTGCTGCCTGCGCCGACCGGCGTTTCGCTCCTTCCGGACGTGCCGAACTGGAGCTGGCACGAGTACGGAATGCGCGTGGGCTTCTGGCGCTTTCACGCGCTCTACGAGCGGCTGCGCATCCGGCCGACCGTCGCGATCAATGCGCGCGTGTGCGTGGATTACCCGCGCGTCGCGCAGGCGTGCAAGGACGCGGGCTGGGAATTCATGGGCCACAGCTACGAGCAGGGGCCGATCCACAACGAAAAAGACCAGCCGGCGATGATCCTGCGCTCGCTCGATACCATCGAGAAGTTCACCGGCAGGCGGCCGGTCGGCTGGCTGGGGCCGGGGCTCACCGAAACCTACGATACGCCGGAGCACCTCACTGCGGCGGGCGTCAAGTACATCGGCGACTGGGTCTACGACGACGAGCCCACCGAGATCTCGACTGCGAACGGGCCGCTCGTCACGCTGCCTTACACCGTCGAGTGCAACGATATTCCGATGATGATCGTGCAGCACCACGAAGCGGCGTACTGGACGCAAAAGTGCATCGACTGCTTCGAGCGGCTGTACAAGGAAGGCGCCGAGCGGCCGAAGATCATGGCGATCGCCATCCACCCCTACATCAGCGGCCAGCCCTTCCGCATCAAGTACCTGGAGGACGTATACAGCGCCATCGCCAAGTTCAAGGGCGTGCTGCACTGGAACGGCGAGCAGATCCTCGAGTGGTATTTGAGGGCGAGGCGCGGAGCGAAGTCGCCCCCGTAGTCAGAGCCTGCATCTAGAAGACCTGGACTCACAACACAATTTAAGCGCCGCGTTCCGCAGAGAGAAACGCGCGCGTTGACATCGAATTGCAGTCACCAGACAATAAAAGTTCTGCGAGCTTGAGTCCGGGGTCCCCACTAACAAGGAGGTTTCACATGGTTAGCCTGCGTCCAGCATGTGTGTTTGGTTTGATGTTGCTTGCGGTCGCCTCACAGGCTTTTGCACAAACACCGGTGATGAAACAGTTCTCGCAATTTTCGGGTGGAGGTCAAGGGCTGTATTGGGTTCCAAGCAGTGGTCCGATATCGCATGTTGCATTCCTTGCCATTCATCGGACCGGCGACTACCTTGCGCATGTGTCGACCCAGGAATTGCCAAGGCGGGGCTTCAGCGTTCTGGGCATGAACTCGAGATTCAAGAACAACGAAGCGGCCGTGAATTGGGAGCTCATTGCCCTCGACGTACGGGCAGGAGTGCGATTCCTCCGAAGCCAGCCCGGGATCACGAAAGTCATACTGATTGGCCATAGCGGCGGCGGTCCTACTACGTCGTATTTTCAAGCAGTGGCGGAAAACGGCACTTCATACTGCAATGGACCGAACAAGCTCAGCCCATGCACAGACAGCCAATTGACAGGATTCGTGGCCACGGACAAGGCAGACGGAATCGTGTTCCTGGACGCGCATCCCGGTAATACGGTCAATGGGTTACGGAGCCTTAACGCAGCGGTAAAAAAGGAGGGTAACCCTGACAAGTCGTTGGACAAGAAACTGGATCCCTTTGACCCTAAAAATGGATTCAATCCCGCCGGCGATTCAATTTACTCCGACCGCTTCGTGAAACATTACACGGATGAGCAATCCGAGCGAATGAACGACCTGATCCATGACGCTCTGAAGATGAGGGCGGATATCGCTGCGGGCAAGATTCTACCGACGGGAGATGACGCCTTCATCGTCTATCGTGACAGTGCACGGCTGTCGGACTTCAGCACTGGCGTCTGGAAGGGCACGCTCCGCCCGGCTAAGCTGCTGAAGAACGATGGAACCATCGATGCTTCGCAGGTCGTCAATACCGTGCGGGTGTCCAACCCGGGGAACAAGGAAACCGATGAGAGTTTCGACGGGGCCATGTTCTTGACTCTTACATCCTTTCTCAGCGCGAATTCGATTCTGAGTCGGAACTCCCTGGATGAAATCGATTGGTGTTCCAGCAACAACTCGACTCCCTGCGCGGTGGGCCGTATTTCGGTGCCCATTCTGGTGATGTCGATGCAGGGGCACTATTTCATCCGCGACGGTGAGCAAATTTATGAAAGCTCGGTAAGCGCTGACAAGGATTTCATCGTTGTTGAAGGAGCCACTCACGGCTTGGGCCCCTGCAACCCGTGTGCGACGCTGCATGGCACGAACTACAGCAACGCCAGGATCAATCTCTTCAACTACATTCGCGAATGGGCGACCCCTCGATTTTAATCGCAGCAGCGTGAAGGATAGCCCCGGTCCATCGCTGCGATTGTAGCGACATCGCCAAGTTCAAGGGCGTGCTGCACTGGAACGGCGAGCAGATCCTCGACTGGTACCTGAAGACGAGGAAGGACGCGAAGTAGGGCGGAGCAGGGCTGCTCCGTCGTTCGCCGAGCGACGCGCGGGCTCCCGCCTATCGCCCCACGACGATCAAGACGCCGGCCGCGATGGCGAGGATCGCCATCACCGTGCCCAGTCCCGAGAAGCTGAGATTGAGCAGCGGTATCAGCCCGGTCAGGATGAGCCAGGCGGCGAGCAACAGCAATCCGAGGTTTCGTATCACTTTCATTGGCAGACTCCCTTGAACATCCGCTGATGAAGTACGGAGAAAAACTCAGCCCTTGGAAACCTTACACTTCCCGTTTTCGCAGACGATCTTGGAACCGCGCTCCAGTTTTGGTCTCCACGCGGCCGCCTTGCGGCGGATCTCGTAGCGGCGTTCGGACGACAGGCTCCGGATGTATGCGGAGTCGGCCTTGAACCAGATTCCCTGGTAGCGCCTCATCTCCGCGATCGCCGCGTCGCGGCTCGCGCCTTCGACGATGACCCTGTAGGCGGCGACCATCACGCCCGTCCGGTTCTGTCCCGAGCGGCAGTGGACGTAGACGGGCTTCGGTTGGCTGTCGACGACCGCGAGGAAATGGGCGACGTGGTCGTCCAGAAGAGCCGGAGCGAGCACGGCGTTCGGCTCCCAATCGGATATGCGGAAGTAAGCCAACTCGTACCGGCCAGTGCTTGCGAGCCTGGCTTCGCCGAACACGCGCCGATCGTCGTGGAGCAGCTCGAGATTCACGATCGTCCGCACGCCGCGTTGAATGAGCCATGCGGCGCCGTCCTGCGCGGGCTTCGCCCCGCGCCACAGCACGTTCGGCGTCACCATGCAGAAATTCGGTATCGGAGAGCCGAGGTCGTTCGGGCATCCGGTGGGCGCGACCGGCATCGACGAGGATGGGAAGCCGCCGGTGAGGAGCGCGAACAAAAAGGAGAATGCGGAATTGCGGGTGTTAGAACGCAACATGTCAGTACATGACCCAGCCGGCCGCAAAACAAGCCGTTCCAGCGGCGATCCCGATCACGGGGATGCGAAACCAGTAGCGGAGGCGCGCGCGGATGCTCTTCCCGGGTCGTCGTCGACCACGCGACTAGAGCACATCATCATTTGATGTCCTCCAATTTCACTCCGCGGCCGGCGCGCAAGCTCTTGCGCGCCGACTCGACTCGCTCAAGAAAGCGCGGATCGTGCTCGAGCCTGAAGTCGAACCAGTCGTCCTCGGACTCAAAACCGATCAGGACACCCGCCGGTTTGCCGTGACGGGTGATCACAATCTGCTGTTTCTCTGCCTCTCGGAGAAACTTGGACAGGTCGTCCTTCACCTCCGAAAGGGGAACTTCCTTCACTGGGGTCTTCCGAATTGCGCCAGCCATGATTCAGCCTCCGGTTTGGCTACGATCGCGAGAATTTCCACGGCCGAGCCGGATATATCATAGAACACACGTACCTCATCGACCCTAAGCCGGTACTGCGGCCTAGAAAGCCCACGCAATCGTTTGATGCGGCTTCGACTAGCCTTCATCGGTTCGTGCCTCAAATGCGTTTCGAGTGCCTCGCGCACAGTTGTCCGAAGGCTCGCCTTGAGCTTTCGAAGGTCCGCGATGGCCTCCGGTGCAAGGAGGATCTCAAATCGCATTCTAGCTATATTATAGCCAGAATCACCGAAACCCTCAAGACATGCGCGTTAACGTTTTACTTCAGCGACCACCAGAGGCGGTCCGCTGGAAGGGTTAGAGCGTTCTTGAACTAAGTAGCTTGCTTCATATTTTTCAGCCTTGCGTAAAGAGATGACATGCAGAGCGTCAGTTCTCCGCCGCGTCTTCCTGCAGGAACTGCAGCACCGCGACCTCGTCGCGTCTGAGTGCGGCGGTGGGGTGCTCGCGGCGCGCCCGGTTCGACAGTGCGGCGGGCGCGAGCGGCGCGGTGAGGCCCTGCAGGTAGGCGCGCACCAGTCCGGGGTGGACGTAGTATTTGCGGCACACGGCGCGCGTGTTGCCGAGGCGCTTCGCCACCGCGTCGATCGCGCGGATCATGTTGAGCTCGGCTTCGCGCTTGCTCTTCGCCGGCCCCAGCAGGAAAAGCTCCCTCGCCGCGAGCATCGTGCCCGCCCAGGTCCTAAAGTCCTTCGCCGTGATGTCCCGGCCGGTGATTTCGCGAAGATAGGCGTTCACGTCGTCCGATGAAATGGTCTGGCGCTTGCCGGACGTGTCGATGTACTTGAACAGCTCCTGCCCCGGTAGGTCCTGGCACTGCTGGACGATGCGCGCGAGACGCCGGTCGGTGATCGACACCGTGTGATCGACTCCGCTCTTGCCGCGGAAGCTGAAGAGCAATTTCGCGCCCTTGATCTCGACGTGACGCTCGCGCAGGGTGGTGAGGCCGAAGGAGCGGTTCTCGCGCGCGTACTCGTCGTTGCCCACGCGGATCAGCGTCTTGTCGAGCAGCATCACCACGGTGGCGAGGATCTGGCGCCGCGTGAGATCCCGCGCGCGCAAATCGCGTTCCACGCGCTCGCGGATCTCGGGGAGGATTTCGCTGAACTCGAGCATGCGGCCGAACTTCGACTTGTCGCGCGCCTCGCGGTACAGGGGATGGTAGCGGTACTGCTTGCGGCCGCGCGCGTCGCGCGCTGTCGCCTGGATGTGCCCTTCGGGGTCCGGGCAGATCCAGACGTCGGTCCACGCGGGCGGAATCGCGAGGGAGTTGATCCGCTTGCGCTCGGTTTTGCTTGTGATGCGCTCGCCGTCCGGCGCGTAGTAAACCCAGCCCTTTCCCGCACGCTCGCGCCGGATGCCGGCGAGGCCGTCGGTGACGTAGCTCAAGCCCGCGCGCAGGGCCGCCTGGCGATGCTCATCGACGCGCGGCGAGATCACCGGGTCAGCCCGCGCCCGGATGGACGGCGTCGCACTTTGCGCAAGTGCGCAGCGCCCTGCTCGCATAGAACCGCTCGAACAGCGGCGGGAGATCCTTCACGATGCTCTTCAACTGCACCTCCACGCGGTGCAGGAGATGGTGGCATTTCTGACAATACCATTCGAAGCCGTCCTTCACGCCCTCCGGCCGGGTGCGCTCGATTACCAGGCAGACGCTGCCCGCTTCGGGCCGCTGCGGAGAATGGCGCAGGTGCGGCGGCATAAGGAAGATCGCGCCTTCCTTCAGTTCGAGTCGCCCGGGCTTCCCGTTCTCCATGACTTCGAGAAAGGCGTCGCCTTTCACCTGGTAGAAGAATTCCTCGTAGGGATCGTCGTGGTAGTCGGTGCGCTGGTTGGGCCCGCCGACGACGGTGACGATGAAATCGGTGTCCTGCCAGATCTGCGCATTGCCGACCGGCGGCCTGAGCAGATGCCGGTGCTCCTCGATCCATTTCGAAAAATCAAGCGGCCTTAGCATGATTTTTCGTTCCCGCGGAAGCGGGGACCCACAATTCGCCCATGCTGGATTCCCCACCCGCTTTCGCGGGTGCTAAAGGCCGCGGGAATGACGTTGTCGGAGGCCGCGTCACAGCTTGACGCATATGTTGGTCGGCTCGGAATAGAAATTCAGCGAGTGCAGGCCGCCTTCGCGGCCGATGCCCGAGAGCTTGGCTCCGCCGAAGGGCGTGCGCAGGTCCCGCAGGAACCAGCAGTTGACCCAGGAGATGCCGACTTCCATCGCCTGCCCGACCCGGTGGCCGCGCGCGAGGTTGGTGGTCCAGACCGTGGAGGCGAGGCCGTAGACAGTGTCGTTCGCCATGGCGACGGCTTCTTCCTCCTTGTCGAACGGGGCGAGGTGGGCGCACGGACCGAAAATTTCCTCCTTCACCGCGCGCGCGGTCTCGGGCAGCCCGGTCCACAGCGTCGGCTGGATCCAGGCGCCTGAGTCGCGCGAGTCGCCGAACTTCGGTACGCCGCCGCCGGTGACGACTTTCGCGCCTTCCTTCTTCGCGAGCTCGTAGTAGGAGAGCACTTTCTCCCGATGCTGTTTCGAGATGAGCGGCCCCATGTTCGTGGCCTTGTCCTGCGGGAAGCCGAGCACCAGGGCTTCGGCCTTCGCTTTCAGCGCGGCGACGAAGCGCTCGAAGATCGGCCGCTCGATGTAGACGCGCTCCGGCGCGAGGCACACCTGCCCGGTGTTGGAGAAGATCGCGTTCGACATCCCGGCCACCGCGGCCTCGAAGTCGCAGTCGGCGAAGACAATGCCGGGATTCTTGCCGCCCAGCTCGAAGGAAATCGGCTTCACCGTCGGCGCGACCGCTTTCATGATCGCGGCGCCGGTGGTGGTTTCTCCGGTGAAGGTGATTCCGTTCACGTCGGGATGCGTAGTGATGAACTCGCCCGCCGAATCCGGACCGAAGCCGTGCACCACGTTGTAGACGCCCGCAGGGACGCCAGCCTCGTGCATGACCTCGGCGAGCAGCGTCGCGGTGGAAGGCGTTTCCTCGGAGGGCTTCGCCACGATCGTGTTCCCGCAGGCAAGCGCGGGGGCGAGCTTCCAGGTGAGAAGCAGCAGCGGCAGGTTCCAGGGCGCGATCACGCCGACCACGCCGAGCGGCTTTCGCATCGCGTAGTTCACCGCGCCCTTGCCGTCGGGCGTGTCCAGATGATAGGACTCCGTGCCGTAGGTGCGCACGATGTCCGCGAAGACGCGGAAGTTCGCCGCTCCGCGCGGAATGTCGAGATGGCTCGCGAGCGACACGGGTTTTCCGGTATCGGCGACCTCGGCCTGCAGGAAATCGTCGAAGCGCTTTTCGATCCCTTCGGCGATCTTGCGCAGCAGATCGACGCGCGCCTGCAGCGCCATCCTGCCCCAGGGACCTTTGAGCGCCGCCCTGGCGCCGCGCACCGCCGCGTCGACCATCGCGCGGTCGGCTTCGTGCACCTGCGCGACCACGGTGCCGTCGACCGGATTGATCTTGGCGAACTGCCTCCCGCTGCCGACGAATTGGCCGTTGATATAGCACTTGCGCTCGGCAACCTTGATGTTGGCGGTCATGGAAATCTCCAAGGGAGGGCGTTGGCGGGCCCCGGGAAAATAGGTGATACTTTACCAAAATGCCATAAGCTCATGCTGCGGATGCTAAAATTCGCATTTTTTCCGGGGAGTTGACGTGAAGCAGGTCGCACCGGCAGCGCGCGCGGCGGAATCGGGAAAGGAGCATTGGATCAGCAAGGGCAAGGAAAACGTCCGGCTGTTTCTCTGGCAAAAACTCCCCGCCGCGGGCGCGCAAAGGCGCGGCGCCGTGCTCTTCGTGCACGGCTCATCCATGGCCTCTCAGCCGACCTTCGATCTGAAGGTCCCCGGGCGCCCCGATTCCTCGGTGATGGACTGGTTCACCGCCCGCGGCTTCGAGACCTGGTGCATGGACAACGAGGGTTACGGGCGCTCCGACAAATCGCGCCCGATCAACTGCGACATTTCCAACGGCGCCGACGATCTCGCCGCCGGCAGCGAATACATCCTCAAGACCTCGGGCGCGCGGAAGCTGCTCGTGTACGGAATCTCCTCGGGCGCGCTGCGGGCGGCGGTCTTCGCTCAAGCGCACCCCGAGCGCGTTGCGCGGCTCGCGCTCGATGCCTTCGTCTGGACGGGCGAGGGCAGCCCGACGCTCGCCGAGCGAAAGAAAAAGCTTCCCGAGTTCTCGGCGAGGACCCGCAGGCCGATCGACCGCGCCTTCGTGCACAGCATCTTCGAGCGCGATCACCCGGGCACGGCGGACGAGGCGACCGTCGACGCTTTCGCCGAGGCCATCGTTGCGTTGGACGATTCGGTTCCGACCGGGACCTACGTGGACATGTGCTCGAAGCTGCCTCTCGTCGATCCGGCGAAAATCACCGTCCCCACGATCATCATGCGCGGGCAATGGGACGGAATCGCCGGGATCGACGACCTGATCGAATTCTTCAAGCGCCTGCCCAACCCCGACAAGCAGTTCGCAGTCATGGCCGGCATCTCGCACGCGAGCTTCCACCAAAAGAACTACCTGATGGTGTATCACATCCTGCACTCGTTCTTCTCGCAGCCGGAGCCCGTGTACCGGGGGTAGAGACGTGAGGAAATCACGCAATGACAACTGGAGGAGCAGAGGAGACCGAGGAATGCGATCGATAGCCGCTGGTTTGGCGTTTTCGCTTTGGGCGTTTTCGGCGCTCGCGCAGGACTATCCGAGCCGTCCGGTGCGCATCGTGATCCCGCTTTCCCCGGGCGGCACAACCGACGTTCCGGGGCGCATCATCGCCCAGAAGCTCTCCGAGTCCCTCGGGCAGCAGTTCTTCGTCGAGAACCGCGCCGGCGCCGGGGGCACGATCGGATCGGACTACGTCGCGAAGGCGAAGCCGGACGGCTACACGCTGCTCCTCACCGCATCGCCTTTCGTGATCGCGCCGCACGTGTACAAGACGATGCCGTACGACACGCTCGCCGACTTCGCGCCGGTCGTCCGCATCGCTACCGGGCCGTACGTGCTGGTCGTGCACCCCTCGCTCGGCGTGAATTCGGTGAAGGAGCTGATCGCGCTCGCGAAGAAGGAGCCGGGCAAGATCGATTTCGCCAGCTCCGGCAACGGCGGCGCCCAGCACCTCGTCACGGAGCTCTTCATGTACATGGCCGGGATCAAGCTCAACCACGTGCCGTACAAGGGCAGCGGGCCGGCGCAGCAGGACCTGATGTCGGGCATCGTCAAAGTGAGCTTCGTCGGCACGCCGATCGCGATTCCGCATATGAAGTCGGGAAGGCTCAAGGCGCTCGGCGTCAGCACCGCGAAGCGCTCGCCGGAGATGCCCGACGTGCCGACTATCGCCGAGGCGGGCGTCCCCGGCTACGAGGCGATCGTGTGGATCGGCCTGCTGGCGCCGGCGGGAACGCCGCGCGACATCGTCGCGAAGCTCAACGGCGAGATCGGCAGGCTCATGCGGGCCGACGAAGTCAAGAAACTCATCGCGCCGACCGGCATGGAGCCCGACCCGGACACGCCCGCGCAGTTCGCCGCCTACCTCAAGGCCGACTACGACAAATGGGGCAAGGTGGTGCGCGATTCGGGGGCGACGGTCCAGTAGAGCTCGCCGTATAATTCAGGGAATCGCCCCACGCTCAGCTCCCCGCATCCAAGAGAATCCCATGAATACCCGCGACGCCGCACTGGCCAAGATCCGCGAACTCGCCCATTTCATCGACGGTAAGCAGGTCCGCGGCGAAAACGGCGGCCGCTTCGGCGATGTGTTCAATCCGACGACCGGCGCGCTCGCCGCCAAGGTCCCCCTCGCCTCCAAGGCCGAAGTCGAGCGCGCGATCGCTGTGGCGAAGGAGGCCTTTGCCGGCTGGTCGGAGACTTCGCCTCTCACGCGGGCGCGGGTGATGTTCCGCTTTAAGGAGTTGATCGAGCGCCACATGGACGAGCTCGCGCTCCTCATCGCTTCCGAGCACGGCAAGGTGCTTTCCGACGCCAAAGGCTCGATCCAGCGAGGGCTGGAAGTGGTCGAGTTCGCCTGCGGCATCCCGCACCTCATGAAGGGCGAGTTCTCCGACAACATCTCGGCGGGCATGGATCTGTATTCGATCCGCCAGCCGCTCGGTGTGTGCACCGGGATCACGCCTTTCAATTTCCCGGCGATGGTGCCGATGTGGATGTTCCCGGTCGCGATCGCCTGCGGCAACACTTTCATCCTCAAGCCCTCCGAAAAGGATCCGTCCTGCCCGCTCAAACTCGCCGAGCTGATGCTCGAGGCGGGCGCGCCTCCCGGTGTTCTGAACGTGGTGAACGGCGACAAGGAGGCGGTGGACACGCTGCTCACCGATCCGCGCGTCGCCGCGGTGAGCTTCGTCGGCTCCACCCCGATCGCGAAATACGTTTTCGCAACCGGCTCGGTCAACGGCAAGCGTGTGCAGGCGCTGGGGGGAGCGAAAAACCACATGGTGGTGATGCCCGACGCCGACATCGAGGTCGCGGCCGAAGCGCTCATGGGCGCGGCCTACGGCTCGGCGGGCGAGCGCTGCATGGCGATCTCGGTCGCGGTGCCGGTCACCGAGCGCACCGCGGACGAATTGATCGAAGCGATGACGCCCAGGATCAGGAAATTGAAAATCGGGCCGTCGACCGACAACGCCTCCGAAATGGGACCGCTCGTCACGCGCGAGCACCGCGACAAGGTCAGGAGCTACGTCGATCTCGGCGTGAAGGAGGGCGCGAGCCTCGTGGTGGACGGGCGCGGCTTCAAGGTGGCCGAGCAGCCGGACGGATTCTTCCTCGGGGGCAGCCTCTTCGACCGGGTCAGGCCCGAGATGCGCATTTACAAGGAAGAGATCTTCGGCCCGGTGCTCTCCGTGGTACGGGCGAAGAATTTCGAGGAAGCGCTTGCGCTGCCTTCCGATCACGAATACGGCAACGGCGTGGCGATCTTCACCCGGAACGGGGACGTGGCGCGCAACTTCACGCACAAGGTGAACTGCGGCATGGTCGGCATCAACGTGCCGATCCCGGTGCCGCTGTCGTTCCACAGCTTCGGCGGCTGGAAGCACTCGATCTTCGGCGACATGAACCAGCACGGGCCGGAAGGCGTGCGCTTCTACACCCGCATCAAGACCGTGACCTCGCGCTGGCGCGAGGGCGTGAATCCCGGCGCCAATTTCGGCATGCCTTTGATGAAGTGACGAAATGAGCGACCGCGAATTTCGTCATCCCGGACGCGCGCAGCGCGAGCCGGGATCCAGAGCGTCTGGATTCCCGCTCCCCGCTTACCACATGCGGGGACAGGTTTCGCGGGAATGACGATGGAGTGGTGGTAACAAGGCATGGTCAATCTCCACGACATCCGTTATCTTCGGATCGGCACGCCGAACCTCGAATCGGCGATCGAGTTTGCCACGAAGATCGTCGGGCTGCAGCTGGCGGGCCGGGAGGGCAAGGCCGCGTATTTCCGCAGCGACAAGGCATCGGTGCGGGGCGACACGCGCGATCACACGCTGGTCTATTTCGAGGGCGATCCAGCGGACCATGTCATCGCCTTCGATCTCAAGAACCGGGACGACTTCGACAAGGCGGGCGCGGAGATCGAGAAAGCCGGCCATGCCGTACGTCACGGCACGAAGGAGGAATGCGAGCTGCGCCGCGTGCAGCAGTTCCTCGCGTTCAAGGACCCGACCGGCAACAAGATCGAGGTCGTGGTGCGACCGTTTCACAGCGGCGAGCGCTATTTCCCCGCACGCGACGCTGGAATCACGCATTTCAGCCACATCGGGCTGCGCACCTCCGAAGCTCCGCGCGACGAAGGCTTCTGGACGCGGCTCCTCAACGCGCGCGTTTCGGACTGGATCGGCGACGCGCCGCTCCTTCGCGTCGGCACCATCCATCACACGCTCGCCCTGTTCCCGTCTCCGCACCCCGGTGTGCAGCACATCAACCACCAGGTCGAGGATTTCGACGACGTGATGCGCTCCTACTATTTTCTGCGCGAGAAGGGCGTGAAGATCGTATTCGGCCCGGGCCGCCATCCTTCCTCATCGGCCTGCTTTCTTTACTTCGAAGGGCCCGACAGGATGGTTTATGAATATTCGGTGGGCGTGAAGCACATCCTGCCCGAGGAAGAATCGAGCTACCGGCCACGGCAGTTCCCGTTCGCGCCGGAGTCGTTCTGCATGTGGGGCTCGCGCCCCGACATCCCGGAGTTTCGCGAAAACAGGAAAGACGAAGGAATAAAAAAGGCGCCGCTGAAGACCGTGGCGTGACCGCACTCGCAAGCGTGCCTGGAGTTCGCTTCTTACCGGCAGGAACCATGAGAAGGAGGAGACCATGCGTAACAGGCTGATCGCGGGTGTGCTTGCATTGCTCCTTGCGTCGTGCGCGGGCGTTCCGCCGGCGCCGACCGTACCTTCCGCGCTCCCCTCGCCGCCGCCTACCGTGCCCGCACCACCCCTCGCCGCGCCCGCGCCGCCGCCTACCGCGCTCCCCGCGCCCGCGCCGCCGCCCGCCGCCGCGCTCCCAGTGCCACCGCCCGCCGCGCCGGCACCGCCCCAGATCGTCAACGTGATCGTCTTTCCTGGGGGCTTCAACTGGCCGATCTGGGTCGCGCAGGAAAAAGGTCTCTTCGCCAAGAACGGCCTCGAAGTGAAAATCACCCCCACGCCGAGCTCGGTGTTCCAGCTGACCAATCTCATCGACGGCAAGTTCGACATCGCGATGACGGCGATCGACAACCTCATCGCCTACCGCGAAGGGCAGGGCGAGGTTCCCAGGCTCGGCCCCGATCTTTTCGCTTTCATGGGCTGCGACAACGGTTTCCTGAGGCTCGTGACCGTGCCGGAGGTGGGGAATTACCGCGAGCTGCACGGCAAAGCGCTGTCGGTGGACGCGCTCACGACGGGATACGCGTTCGTGCTGTTCGAAATCCTGGCGCGCAACAGAATGCAGAAAGACCGCGACTACACCGTCGTGACCGCGGGCGGCGTGCTGCAGCGCTTCCAGGCGCTCATGGAGAAGAAACACGCGGGTACCCTGCTTCTCTCGCCGTTCGAGGTACAGGCCGAGGCGAAGGGGTTTCATCGCCTCGCCAACGCGATCGACGTGCTGGGGCGCTACCAGGGATTGGTGGGCGGCGCACGCAAGAGCTGGGCGGAGCAGAACCGCGACGCCGTGGTCGGCTACATCCGCGCCTTCAGCGACGCGGTCGACTGGCTGTACGATCCGACGAACCGGGATGAGGCGCTCGCGATCTTCATGAAGAATCTGCCGGGAGCGAGCGCCCAGGCGGCGCTGACCGCGTACGGCATCCTGCTCGGCTCGACGGAAGGATTCCAGAGGAAAGCGAAAATCGACATGGAAGGCGTCAAGACGGTGCTTGCGCTGCGCACGAAGTACGGGCAGCCGCGCAAGTCCCTGAGCGATCCTTCTCCTTACTATGATCCGAGCTTCTACGACGCGGCGATGAGACGCTGACCGGAAGCGAGCCCGATTTTCACCTGACAAGAGAAAACGTGAATACACCAGCGAGCTTTCAGGTACTCGGCGTCTGCGGGAGCCTCAGGCAGAAGTCCTACAACATGATCGCGCTCAAGACGGCGGGCGAGGTGATGCCGCCCGGACTTTCGCTCCGGATCACGAGCATCGCCGAGCTTCCGATCTACAACTTCGACGTCCAGGAGAAAGGGTTTCCGGCTCCTGCGACGAAGCTGCGCGAGGAGATCCTCGCAGCGGACGCGCTGCTCTTCGCCTCGCCGGAATACAACTGGTCGGTCGGTGCGCCGCTCAAGAACGCGATCGACTGGATGTCGCGGTTCCAGCCGCAGCCGTTCAACAACAAGCCCGCGGCGCTCTTCAGCGCCACACGCGGGCCGGTCGGCGGAGCGAGGGGGCAGTACGACTTGCGCCGCATCCTCTCCGGGCTCGGCGTGCACTGGCTGATGAAGCCTGAAGTATTCATCGGCATGGAGGAGAGCAAGTTCGCGGACGGAAAGCTGACCGATGAGACGACGCGCAAATTCCTCACCGACCAGATGGTCGCGTTCGAGGACTGGATCAAGCGCATGAAACGCGCTTTTTCGTAGAGCGGAAAAGGGGAGCGAATGAGCTACAAGTTGCTGAGCTATCAATCCGGGCGGGAGGCGCGCGCCGGAATTCTCGTGGGCGAGCGAATCTACGACGCGGCCCGCCTCGCCGGGCAGCCGGCATGGTCTTCGGTCCTCGGCGCGCTGCAGGACTGGGGCAGGGCGCATCGCGCCTTCGCCGCCGGCGCGAAGCGCATCGCGGCGGGAAAGAGCAAGGCGAAAGGCTTGCCGCTCAAGCGCGCGAAGCTGCTCGCGCCGGTGCTCTATCCGGGCAATATCTATTGCGCGGGCGCCAACTACACCGATCACATGGCCGAGATGGCGCGCGCGCAGGGCAAGGAGCCGGGACCGACGATGAAGGATCTAGGCGAGAAACCCTGGCACTTCGTCAAGACCTCGAGGAGCTCGGTGGTCGGGCCCGGCTCGAAAGTGAAGCTCCCGGAGTACTCGCAGAAGGTCGACTGGGAAGTCGAGCTGGCGGCCGTAATCGGCAGAACGGCGAAAAACGTGCCGGTGGAGAAGGCGCTGGGCTACGTCGCCGGCTACACCATCGCGAACGATCTCTCGGCGCGCGATGCGATGAAGCGCGACAAGAACCCGCCGACTTCGCCCTTCCATTACGACTGGGTCAGCCAGAAGTGCTTCGACGGCTCCTGCCCGCTCGGGCCCTGGATCGTTCCGGCCGGCGACATTCGCGATCCCCATCAGCTCGGAATCAAGCTGTGGGTAAACGGCGAGCTGATGCAGAACTCCCACACGAGCAAATTGATCTTCGATACCGCCGAGCAGATCGCGATGCTGTCTTCGCGCGTGACGCTTCACCCTGGCGACCTCGTGCTCACGGGGACCCCGGCGGGCGTGGGCATGGGACGCGGCCGGTTCCTCAAACCCGCTGACGCCGTCAGGCTGTGGATCGAGACGATCGGCGAGTTGAACCACACGCTGGCCTGACCGTCTCGCACAAATCAACCGAAAGGATCGATCCATGTCGAAAGAATTGTGGGACAAGGGACTCGCCGTGCGCAAGGAAGTGCTCGGGGCGGAATACGTCGAACGCCAGCTCAAGACCGTCGATGATTTCGGCATGCCGATGCAGGAGCTGGTGACCCAGTCCTGCTGGGGATGGCTGTGGGCGCGGCCGCAGCTGCCGCGCAAGCTCCGCAGCCTCGTCAACCTCGGCATGCTCTCCGCTCTGAACCGTCCGAACGAGTTCAAGACCCACGTGAAGGGCGCGCTCACCAACGGCGGCTGCACCCGCGATGAAGTCCGCGAGGTCCTGCTTCAGGTGGCGGTGTACTGCGGGATGCCCGCGGGAGTCGAGGCGTTCAGGCTCGCCCGCGAGGCGATGAAGGAACACGAGCAGGAAAAACGGTCGTGAGCGAAGAGGATCAGCGCCTGCCGCGCCCGCCCGGTAGGAAAACTTCATCGAGCCGCAGGGTGGTTCTGACCGTGCCCTCGGAACGATCGAAGAGCACGTTGAAGAACCTGTAGGTGATATCGTAATAGCGCCAAGTCCAGGTCTCCTCATCGCGAGCGGTGAAGTACCAGATCTCCCTCGGTTTTCCGATCAGGCGGCGAACGTCCTCGCGGGACATTCCCGGCCGGATCCTGGAGAAATAGGTCTCGTTGAGCACCTCGTGGACCTCGCGCACGGCGTGGTCGGAGTCGAACGCGATCATGAAGGTCTGCACGCCGCTTGGGCCCATCGGATATTCCCAGACCTCGGAGCCGTCGCCGTTCTTCCAAACAGTGCCGGGCGCGCCTACGCGCGCTTCGACGTCCTGGGCGGAATCCCCCGGGGATATGGCGGAAAAATTCGCGCACCCGGCCGCGAGGAAGGCAACGGCGAGCAGGGCGACGGCGCCATGAAGCGCTGCGATCATGAAGCGAAACCCTACTGGCGCTTGCCGTCGCTCGTATCTATCTGGAACCGCGAAATGCTCTTGAGCGCGCCGGTACGCCTGTCGAACTGGACGTAGAGCTCCATGTTGCGCACTCGCGACTCGCGATAGCGCCAGGACCAGATCTCCTCGTCGTTGAGGCCCGAGAAACCGATGTCCCTCGGCTTGCCGAGCAGCCGCCGCACTTCGTCGCGGGACATTCCGACGTGCAGCTTGGAAATGGTTTCGTCGTTCAACACCTGCCTGACTTCCCGCACGGCGTGGTCGGGCCCCAGCGCCACCATGTAGGTTTCGACCCCGAGCGGTCCCTGCGGATATTCCCAGACCTCGGAGCCGTCCGCGTTCTTCCACACGCTTGCCGGCGCGCCCACCAGTTTTTCGACCTGCTGGGCGGAAGCGCCCGGGTTGATGGCGGAAAAGCTCGCGCACCCCGCCGCGAACAGGGCGGGGGCGAGCAGAAGGACGGCGCGGGAAAATGTCGTGCTCATCGCTCCCCGATCGCTTCAGCAGTCGTGGTCCATGTAGAGGATTTCCTCGAGCCGCTGGGTGGTCCTGACCGTGCCCGCGGACCGGTCGAAGAGCACGTTGAAGAACATGGGATTCTGCTGCTGATAGCGCCACGACCACACCTCTTCGTCGCGGCCTCTGAACACCATGATCTCCCCGGGCCTGCCGAGCAGCCGCCGCACTTCGTCGCGGGACATGCCCGCT
>DATHHZ010000131.1:0-6380 GCA_035316965.1 Burkholderiales bacterium
CGACGAACCAATATTGAGCTCTTTCCACGGGAACTCCCCTTATTCATTGAACACGGAATCTGGCGATGCCCTCCCAGGCTTTGCGCAGCGCCCAAAGTGCGATCTCCGGTGCGCTGTGACGCAAGCCTACTCTTCGCTGGCCGAGGGGGCAAGCGCGCGGCGGGCGGCTTGCGTTCAGGTCGGGGAAATCGTCGAACCGCCCGGCGCTATCCGCCCTTCTTCTCCTTGTCGGCGAGCAGCTTGAAAGTCCCGATCGCCTTGGCGAGCAGCGCGCCCTTGTCGTCGCGCGCCTCGGCTTCGCAGAAGGCGGTGGATTTGCCGCCGTGGAGAACCTTGCCTTCGGCCGTCACCTTGTCGCCGAAGCTCCCTTTCATGAAGCCGACGCTCAGGTCGACCGTCAGCACGCCGCCGACCACTCCGTAGTGGCCGCGCACCGCCCAGCTCATGACGAGGTCGAGCATGGTCATGATCACGCCGCCGTGAGTCGCGCCCCAGCTGTTCAAAAGCTCCGGGCGCTTGTGCAGCGAAACCACCGCGCGTGACTGGGTCATCTCGACGAGCTGGATGCCGAGGTGCTCGGTAAACGGGATCTTGACGCCGGCGGAGTTCGCCGTCATCGGGGCCGCTTCAGGCGACACTCGTACCTCCATCGACTGCGATGACCTGCCCGGTGATGTGGCGCGAGGCATCCGAGGCGAGCAGCACCGCGAGCCCCTTCAGGTCCTCCGCGTCGCCGAGCCGGCGCAGCGGCGTGCGCGCGACGATCTTTTCGCCGAGCCTCTCGAGCGATGCCTGGGTCATCTTCGAGGGGAAGAATCCCGGCGCGATGGCGTTCACCGTGATGCCGTGCTCGCCCCATTCGGCGGCCAGCGCCCGCGTGAAATTCACCAGGCCCCCCTTCGTCGTGTTGTATGCCAGCGTCTCCAGCATGTCCACGGGATTGCCGCGCAGCCCCGCGATCGACGCGACGTTGATGATTCTGCCATAGCGGTTCGGGATCATCGAGCGTTTTCCCACGGCCTGGGTCACGAGAAACGTTCCGGTCAGGTTGAGGTTCACGAGCTTCTGCCAGGCTTCCAGCGGAAGATCTTCGGCGGGCGCGCCCCAGGTGGCGCCGGCATTGTTGACGAGGATGTCCACTTTCCCGTGGCGCTCGAGCAGCTTCGACACCATGGGTCCGATCGCTTCCGGCCGGGAGATGTCGCAGACCAGCGTCAACGCCTCGATGCGCTGCCTTGCGAGGACTTCGCGCGCCTGCTCGAGCTCGTCCGATTTCCTCGCCGAGATCGCGAGCTTCGCGCCCATTTCGCCCAGCGCCTCGGCGATCTGCAGCCCGAGGCCGCGCGAGCCGCCGGTGACGAGGGCGATCTTTCCGGTGAGGTCGAGGAGTTTCTTTACGCTCATGGCGGTGGTGTCGGGTTGCGCTCCTTCCCGATTGTAGATTGACACGGGTTTGCGCGCAGGGTAATTTTCCCCGGCCCCTTGGCTGCTCCAGGAGACCAACCATGCGCGCCCAAATGATGGACATGCCGCTGCTCGTCTCGTCGCTCATCGCGCATGCCGACCGCAGCCACGGCGACGCGGAAATCGTCTCGCGCACCGTCGAGGGTCCGATCCACCGATATACGTACACCGAGGCGCACCAGCGCTCGAAGCGGCTCGCCCAGGCGCTCACGCGCCTGGGCGTGAAGCAGGGCGAGCGCGCCGGCACGCTCGCCTGGAACGGCTTCCGCCACTTCGAGCTCTACTACGGCGTCGCCGGCATGGGCGCCGTGGTCCACACCGTCAATCCGCGGCTTTTTCCGGAGCAGCTGGTGTTCATCGTCAACGACGCGGAAGACCGCTACGTCTTTTTCGACCTGACCTTCCTGCCGCTCGCCGAAAAGCTCGCCCCGGCGTGCAAGGGCGTCAAGGGCTGGGTGGCGATGACCGATCGCGCCCACATGCCGCAGGCGAATCTGCCCAATCTGCTCTGCTACGAGGAGCTGATCGCGTCCGAGGACGGAAATTACGAGTGGCCGCAGTTCGACGAATGGACCGCCGCGGGCCTGTGCTATACCTCCGGCACGACCGGCAACCCGAAGGGCGTGCTCTTCGCCAACCGTTCCACGATCCTGCACGCCTATGCCGCCTCCTTGCCAGACGTGTTCAACTGCTCGGCGCGCTCGGTCATCCTGCCCGTTGTGCCCATGTTCCACGTCAACGCCTGGGGAATTCCCTATTTCGCTCCCATGAACGGCGCGAAGCTGGTTTTCCCCGGTGCAGGCCTGGACGGCAAGAGCCTCTACGAGCTGTTCGAGGCGGAGAGAGTGACCGCGAGCGCAGGCGTGCCCACCGTGTGGCTCGCGCTGCTCGCCCACATGAAGCAGAACAAACTCAGATTCAGCACGCTGAAGTCGGTGGTGGTGGGCGGCTCGGCCTGCCCCCCGGCGATGATAGCCGCCTTCCGCGACGAGTACGGCGTGCATTGCAAGCACGCCTGGGGCATGACCGAGATGAGCCCGCTCGGCAGCTTCTGCACGCTCAAGGCCAAGCACGAGCGCCTTTCGCCGGAGAAGCGCCGCGAGATCGAGTGCAAGCAGGGCCGCACCATCTACGGGGCCGAGATGAAGATCGTGGACGGGGAAGGCAAGGAGCTGCCGCGCGACGGCAAGGCTTTTGGCGATCTGCTGGTGCGCGGGCCCTGGATACTCAAGGAATACTTCAAGGGCGCGGGCGGGGATCCGCTGCGCCACGGATGGTTTCCCACGGGCGACGTCGCCACGATCGATCCCGACGGCTACATGCAGATCACCGATCGCTCGAAGGACGTGATCAAGTCGGGCGGCGAATGGATCAGCTCGATCGATCTGGAGAACATCGCCGTGTCGCATCCTGCGATCGCCGAAGCCGCGGTGATCGGCGTGCACCATCCGAAATGGGACGAGCGGCCGCTCGTGATCGCGGTCAGGAAGCCCGGCGCGAGCGTCACGCGCGAGGACCTGCTCCAGTTCTACGTGGGCAAGGTGGCGAAGTGGTGGATACCCGACGACGTCGTCTTCGTCGAGCAGCTGCCCCACACCGCCACGGGGAAGCTGCTCAAGACGAAACTCCGGCAGGACTTCAAGGACTACAAGCTGCCGAGTTCCGGCACGGTTGCGGGCGCATAGCTGCAAGCGCAGAATCCACCGATTCGTCCGAACGTCCGAAGAAACCCATGCCGAATTCATTTCGTCCATCCCGCCGCGATTTTCTCAAGGTGTCCACGGCCGCCGGTGGCGGCCTCGCGCTCGAGTTGATGATTCCCGCGCGGGCATTTTCCGCAGCGGCAAATGCGAAAGGCCCCGAGCTCACCGCATGGATCATCATCAATCCCGACAGCAGCGTGGTGATCCGCGTGGCGCGCTCGGAGATGGGCCAGGGCAGCTCCACCGGCCTTCCCATGCTCGTCGCGGAGGAGCTCGAGTGCGACTGGACGAAGGTCCGCACCGAATTCGTCTCGACCGCCGAGCAGGTCCGCCGCAACCGGGTGTGGGGCTCGATGGCCACCGGTGGCAGCCGCTCGATTCGGGACTCGCAGGAATATTTGCGCCAGGCGGGGGCCACGGCGCGGGAGATGCTGATCGCCGCCGCGGCGCAGAGATGGAAGGTTCCCGAGTCCGAATGCGACGCGGAGAACGGCGTGATCACGCACATGCCGTCGAGGAGAAAGCTGCGCTTCGGCCAGGTGGCTCAAGCGGCCTCCAAGCTCGAGCCGCCCAAGGACGTGAAGCTGAAAGATCCCAAGGAATGGAATCTCATCGGCAAGCCGGCGCGCCGACTCGACATCCCCGACAAGGTTAGGGGCAAGCCGCTCTTCGGTATCGACGTGCAGCTGCCCGGCATGGCGTACGCCGCCATTGCGCAGTGCCCGGTGTTCCGCGGCAAGCTCGCGACCGTCGCGGGCGAAAGAATCAAGGGAATGCGGGGTTTGATCAAGCTCGTGCAACTCGAAGACGCGGTCGCCGTGGTCGCCGACAACTGGTGGCGCGCGGACCGCATGCTCAAGCTCCTGCCGATCGAATGGGACGTGGGCCAGAACGGCGGAGCTTCGACCGAGAGCATCCGCGAGTTCGTGCGCTTCGGCCTTGAGGATTCCAGTGTCCCGGTCGCACGCGACGACGGCAACGTCGAGGCGGCCTTCGCTCAGGCGGCGAAGCTGATCGAATCCGAGTACTACGCGCCTTTTCTAAACCATGCGCCGCTCGAGCCGATGAACTGCACGGCTCTGGTCAAGGGCGACCGCGTCGAGGTATGGGCGCCGACGCAAAATGCCGAAGCCACGCACGCGACCGCGGCGGCGATCGCAGGCGTTCCTCTCGAGAACGTCGAGGTCCATCTGACGCATTTGGGCGGCGGCTTCGGGCGGCGCGGTTTCCAGGACTACACGCGGCAGGCCGTCGCCATCGCCAAGGCGGTGGAAGGCAGGCCGGTGAAGCTCCTGTGGTCGCGCGAAGAGGACATGCAGCACGACTACTACCGCCCGATGACCCTGATGCGCTTCAAGGCGGCGCTCGACTCAGGCGGCAAGCTCACCGCCTGGCGCGTCCGCGACGCCAGCCATTCCATCAT
Organism: Burkholderiales bacterium; assembly: GCA_035316965.1. Classification (GTDB taxonomy): domain Bacteria; phylum Pseudomonadota; class Gammaproteobacteria; order Burkholderiales; family SG8-39; genus VBDM01. Next base: position 4,591 of record DATHHZ010000131.1, read on the forward strand.
GGCGGGGGTTCGTCCCCAGGAGATCAAGGAAGGCGTGGACCGGCACGCGCTCGGCGGCATCGTCGACATGCCCTACGAGGTGCCGAACCTGAGGATCGAGTTCGCGATGAGGAACAGCCACGTGCCAGTGGGCTTCATGCGTACGGTGTTCCACTCGCAAAACCCCTTCATGCGCGAGTGTTTCGTCGACGAGATGGCGAACGCCGCGGGCAAGGACCCTTACGAGTTTCGCCGCGCCATGCTGCAGGGAAAGCCCAAGGATCTCGGCGTGCTCGATGCCGCGGCCAGGTCTTCGGGCTGGGGCTCGCCCCTTCCTGCCGGCGTGCACCGCGGCATCGCGGTGCAGGATTCCCACGGCAGCTACGCCGCGGCGGTGTTCGAGGTGTCGGTGAGCGACGCGGGCGAGCTCGACATCCGGCGCGTGGTGGTGGCGGTGGATCCGGGCTACGTGGTGAATCCGGATTCGGCCGAAGCGCAGGTGCAAAGCTGTGTCGCCTACGGACTGACTTCGGTGCTCTGGGGCGAAATCACCTTGAGGGAAGGCCGCGTCGAGCAGTCCAACTTCCACGACTACCGCATCATGCGCATGGCCGAGATGCCGAAGAGAATCGAGGCGGTGCTCGTCCCGAGCGGCGGCTTCTGGGGCGGGATGGGCGAGACGCCGCTCGCGCCCGTTGCGCCCGCTCTGTGCAACGCGATTTTCGCCGCGACCGGCAAGCGAATCCGCTCGCTGCCGCTCAAGAACCAGGGACTGCGCCTCGCGTGATGCGGTAAACTGGGCGCATCCGCTTTAGCGATTTTCAAAAACCCGCTGGTCGGCTACACCAAAGGAGATCCTGGATGATCGAACTCACCGTCAACGGCAAGAAACTGAGCGTCGACGTCGAGCCCGAGATGCCCCTATTGTGGGTGTTGCGCGATGTGCTCGACGTGAAGGGCCCGAAATTCGGCTGCGGAATCGCCCAATGCGGCGCCTGCACCGTGCACCTGAACGGCGAGCCGGTGCGCTCGTGCTCGGTGCCCGTGTCCGCCGCCGCGGACCAGAAAGTGCTGACCATCGAAGGGCTCGCGCAGCGCGGCCAGCTGCACCCGGTGCAGAAGGCGTGGATCGATCACGAGGTGCCGCAGTGCGGCTACTGCCAGTCGGGGCAGATCATGGTGGCGGTCGCCCTGCTCGGAAAGAATCGCGACCCCAGCGACAAGGACATCGACGCGGCGATGACCAACATCTGCCGCTGCGGAACCTATGCGCGCATTCGCACGGCGATCCACGCCGCGGCGAAGACCTTGAAGTCGACGAAGGCATAGGGGGCGACGATGAAAACGAGATTTGCTCCTTCCCGCAGGAAGTTCCTGAAGCAATCCGCGGCGATCGGCGGAGGCCTCTCCGTCGGATTCAATTTCCCGGGCGCGCTTGCGCAGAAGGCCGACGGAGCCGTTGAGATCAACGCCTGGGTCGTGATTCGCCCGGACGACGCCATCATCATCCGCTACGCCCGCTCCGAGATGGGGCAGGGCAGCATGACCTCGGCCCCGATGCTGGTCGCCGAGGAGCTGGAATGCGACTGGAGGCGGGTGAAGATCGAATACGCCTCGGCGAACGCGAGCGTGAAGCGCAAGCGCGCCTGGGGCGACATGGCGGCGGTCGGAAGCCGGACCATCCGCAATTCCCAGGAGTATTTGCGCAAGGCAGGCGCGACCGCGCGCGAGATGCTGATCGCTGCGGCGGCGCAGCAGTGGGGCGTGCCCGCGTCCGAATGCTCGGCATCGAACAGCTTCATCACCCACGG
>DATHHZ010000132.1:0-4701 GCA_035316965.1 Burkholderiales bacterium
GCCGACGCTGTTGTAGTAGGAGTTGAACAGGACCCGGTACTCCGGCGCGAAAGCGCGGTAACCCGGCTGGTGCGGAACCAGGACGAAAGTCTCGAAGAACCACGTCGTGTGCGCGAGATGCCATTTCACCGGACTCGCGTCGGGCATCGACTGGATCGCGCAATCCTCCACCGAAAGCGGCGCCGCGAGCGCGCGCGTCGCGCCGCGAATCGAGAGGTATGTTTCGCTGCGCTGCCCGCGCGGATCGGGGCGCGGGGAGGCGCAAGTCGAATCGGGAATCGGGTCCATGGGACACCTCGTCCGCAGGGCGGGATGCAGCGGTCGGCGCTCGGCCGGCCGGGTCCCGTTCAGGTGTTCAATTCCTTCGCCGTCATCGTGTATTTGAAGTTGTCCGGGTCGAGGCTGTCCACGCGACCGGCGGCGGTCTCGGCCTGCGGATACATGAAGAAGGTGAGCTTGCCGCCTTTCGAGTTTGGCAGAGCGAAATCGTTCGCGGTGTTGAACGCGAGCCAGTTCATCTCCCACGCTCCGAAGAGCTTGGGCCTCACTGCCTGCACCAGCGGATCGCTCAAGGTCGTCGGCAGCGCCTTCTCCTCGAGCACGACCTTCCTCACGTCGGCCGGGTCCACCGGCACCCAGCCGAATCCGGCGAGATAGACCTCCGCCCGGCAGTGCTGCGCGCGCGTGATGTTCGCCGTGCCCGCGCCCAGGCTCCTGTAGCCGAACTGAGACTTCGCCACGCGCACTCCGTAGACGTCGCGCGCCGGCAGGCCCACGGCGCGCGCGAGGCCCACGTAAAGCGCGTTCAAGTCGGCGCACTTGCCCCCGAGGTTCCCGGTCTCGAGCATCGTCTTGATGTCGCCGACGCCGCAGCCGCGCGTCTTCGGATCGCGGTAGGTGTTCTCCACGATCCACTCGTAGATCGCCTTCGCCTTGTCGTAGTCGCTCCTGGCGCCTTGGGTGACGTCCTGCGCGGTTTTCTTCACGATACCGTCGGTGGGCATGTGCTCGGTCGATCCGGTGTAGAAGGCGCGCTGCCCGGGCGAGAGTCTCTCGACCGACTCCGGCCGCGCTGAAAAGTCCACGGCGCGGTCGCGGGTGGCGAAGCGGCTGTAGAGCTCGATCACCGGATTCTTCTCGGCAGTGGGCCACTCGGCGTAGAGCATGCCCGCGCCGTAGGTGCCATCGTGGACGATCTTTGCGGTCTGGGCGTTGCCCGACCAGGCGTTGTCCAAGGTCTTCTGGTAGCCCGAATCGACCGAAGGGATGGGCAGCCACACGCGCGTCGCGCCCTGGGGAAAGACGATCTCGACCCGCGTGGTCACTTCGAAGCTGCGCCACTTCTCCGCCTGGCGCGGATTGAAAGGGAGCTGCTGTGCCAGCGCGAGTTTCGGCAACGCCGCGGCAGCGGGGAGGATCGCGCCAGTCTTCAGAAACGCACGTCTATCCATGTCGGTACTCCTGTCGATTGAGCGCCATCTCACAACGCGGGCCAGGGCGTTCCAGCGCGCAGCGCGTGGAATGCCCGGTGTCGGTCGCTGCAAGAAGGGCTGAGAGGCTGGGGAGAAGGAGCTGCAGAAGAGCGAGAGGCGAGCGCGGAAGGACGGCCGCCGCCGTCGATATCGCCGTCGGAACGCCACGTTCCGCGCGAGCCCGCAGGCTGCGCGAAGCCGATCATCACCGCGAGCGAACGCGAGCTGCGTGAAATCAAGCGTTGCTGGATGATCATCGGCACGCGGTCCGGCGGAAACGGACGAATCCCAAAGCGGACAATCTACTCCGAAAACGTCCCCGACCACAAGTCGCGTCGGACCAGTCCGGCGCGTACCTCAGCTCGGTGGAAGAAGCTTTTTGATCGTATCTTCAACGGATTGAGAATCCCACTCCAGATCGCCCACCACGGAGTAGCGGATTCGCTGCTGGGGATCGAGCACCAGGGTCGTGGGCAACACCTTCACCTTCCACGCCGTCGCCGCGGAGGTGTCGCGATCCAGGAGCACCGTGAAACGCACCGTGACTTTCTTCAGGAAGTCCTGGATACGCGGCGCGCCCTCGCCGAAGTCCACCGCGAGGATCGCGAAGGGCTTGCCGGCGAGCTTGTCCTGCAGCCGCTGCATCGAGGGCATCTCCTCGCGGCAGGGATCGCACCAGGTAGCCCAGAAATTGATCACCACGACCTTGCCGCGGTAGTCGGCGAGCTTGTGCTCTTTGCCCTGGAGATCGCGCAGCGCGAGGGACGGCGTCGCGCCGCCGCCCCAGGCTTTCAGCTCGCCCCCGGCCGCCCGTGCCGCGCCCGGGCTCAAGACAAGCCCTGCGAGCGTCGCCAAAGAGAGAAAGACTCGCGTCGCGTGCCGCGGCCTCAAGCGGCCTCCTTTCTTCTTCCGGCGAGAACGGCGAAATCCTCGGCGTAGTCGGAAAGGCGCCGGACCACCTGCGCACGCTGCCTCGCAGAGAGCGACCGGTCGAGATCCACGATGAGTTGTCCCAGGTCCTCGTCCCAGCGCCTGTCCTCGCGTATGAACTCCTCGGAGCGGCGCAGCTCCGGTTTGTCGAACATCTCGGCGAGGCGCCGGCCGAGCTCCTCCGGCTTGCGCTCCTGTCTGAGCGCCGCGACGAAATCGCGTTGCCAGCGCTGCCGGTCCTCGAAGCGCAGCGCGACGTGGCGCTCGTGCGCGAGCGCGAAGCCCTCGATGCGGGCCTCCTGGTCCGGGGTCAGTTCACCGACAAAGTCGCGAAAGCGCTCGAGCATGCGCTTCAGCTGCCTGCGCCGGCGCTCCTTGTCGTCGGAAGGGAGGAATTCCTTCGCGTATTTTCCGTTGTTTTCGGCGAACTTATGCTCGAGCGCCGCGAGCTGGGCGGACGCGAGCGTCGCGAGCACCGGTGCCGCGTCTTCGGCCGCCTTTGCCGCGAACCTGCGATAGCGCGAGCGCAGATTGACTAGCCCCCACGCGACGTCCTCCGCCGTGATGCCCTTGGCCGCGCGCTGGCTCGCGCTCCGCAACAAGGCCGCGTATACGGGAAGCTCGTTCGACCGGTGCCACTGGTGAAATCGCACGATGCGCGGCGTCAGGTCGTCGGACTGCCCAGCGTCGAGGTCCAGATAGCTCGACGCCATGAAGCGCAGCATGGTGTCGGCGTTGTCGTAGGCGACCCGGGTCGCGCTGCAGGAGGCGAGCACCAGCGCGCTGATTGCAAGCGACAAGCCAGGCGCGGTCCTCTTCACCAGTAGTTTTCCACCGTGATATGGCCCGGCTCGCGGCGCCGGTGTTTCCTCATCCCGCGCCGCGCGAGCGCTGCGCTCGTGTCCGTCACCATCTCCGGGTTGCCGCAAATCATGACCTGAGAGGTCCCCGCGGACAGCGCCACACCCGCCGCGGCCTCCAGGCGACCCTCCTCGATCGCGAGGGGGATGCGTCCGTGGAGCGCGCCCGGTTTGCTTTCCCGGCTCACGAACGAGACCATGCGCATCTGCTCCCCGTGCTCGCCCAGCAGCCGCTCGATACTGTCGCGGTAGGTCAGCTCCTCGGCATGGCGCACCGCGTGCACCAGGACCACGTTCCTGAAGCGCTGCCACGGCGCCTCGGTCTTCAGGATGGACAGGAAAGGGCCGACTCCCGTTCCCGTCGATATCAGCCAGAGGTTCTCCCCGTCGGGGATTTCCGAGAGCACGAGGAACCCCGCCGGCCGCGGCGCGAGGTATATCGCGTCCCCCGCTCCCATCCTGCACAGCCGCTGAGTGAGCGGCCCGTCGGGTAGCGTCACGTAATAAAATTCGTGCGGACGCTCCGTGGGCGCGTTCACGAACGAGTACGGGCGCGCGACCATCTCGCCCTCCACCGCGAGCGCAAGCTTCGCGAACTGCCCCGCCTCGAACGCGGCGACGTCGGCCTCCACCTGCAGCGTGAACAGGTTCTGCGTCCAGCGCTTCTGGTTGACTACTGTGCCTTCGATCCACTTCGGCATGACTCACCGCGGGCAGACTCACTGCAGCAGGAACGGTTCCATGGTGAGCGATTCTACCTCGCCGCCCATCATGACGATGCTGCCGCCGCGCCGGTTGTCGCCGTTGTCGGAGAATTCGAACCGGTATACGCGCCGCAGCGAGACGCGCCCGTTCTCGTCGCGCGCGGGGCGAAGCGACACGCACTCCACCGTCTGGTCGAGGAACTGCAGCCCGTTGCGTTCGCAGGCGCGCGAGCCCGCCGCGACCGCGTGCTCGCGCGCCCGCATGCTGTCGAACCACAGCCAGGCAAGGACGGCAAGTGCAGCGAGCACCCATGCTTCCGACATTGGTATGCTACGACGCGTCCTGTAGTGAAAATTCAAGATCAATATGGTACCTGCCGCGCTTGACTACAATGGGATGCCGGCCTGTTGCCGCGCTGTTCGTCGCCGATGAAGATGGGACGAGGCGTGTACCTGGGAGTTCCCGCCGCCGCGCTGGCCGGGTTGATCCTGTTCGCGTATTTCAGCTATCGGCACGAACTCGGGGCAGCGCAAGCCCGCATCTCCTCCGGCAGCGAAGTCGTCGATACCCCGTGCGGACCGATCGAATACGCCCTCATCGGCAAGGGCGCGCCGGTGCTTCTGGTGCACGGCGCGGGCGGCGGCTTCGACCAGGGGCTGGAATTCGGAGCCCCGTTGGCCGAGCACGGCTTCAGGGTGATCGCCATGTCGAGATTCGGATACCTGCGCACTCCC
>DATHHZ010000133.1:0-5844 GCA_035316965.1 Burkholderiales bacterium
GCTCGCCGCCGATCTTGTACGCGGCGATGGTCTTCTGTCCCTCGGGCGAGATGACCCAGTCGACGAACGCCTGGCCCAGGTCTTTTTTCACGTTGGGATGCTTGGCGGGATTCACCAGCATCACCCCGTACTGGTTGAACAAGCGCTTGTCGCCTTCAACCGTGATGGCGAGCTCGCCCCGGTTCTTGAACGAGATCCACGTGCCGCGGTCGGCGAGAATGTAGGCGTTCATCGCCGCAGCCGTGTTGAGCGCCGGGCCCATGCCCTGGCCCGTATCGCGGTACCAGGATCCCTTCTCCGTGGCGATGTCGATTCCCGCCTGCTTCCACAGATCGAGCTCGGCGATGTGCGTGCCGCTTCGGTCACCGCGAGAGACGAAGGGCGCGCTCGCTGCCTTGATCTTTTTCAAGGCGCCGAGGATGTCCCTGCCACCCGAGACTTTCGCCGGATCCGACCTCGGGCCGATCAGGACGAAATCGTTGTACATGACTTCGAAGCGCCGGACCCCGTGGCCTTCGGCGAGGAATTTCTCCTCGGCCGCTCGCGCGTGCACGAACACCACGTCGGCATCGCCGCGGCGCGCGAGATCGAGCGCCTGTCCCGTGCCCAGGGCAACGACGCGCACCTGTATCCCCGTCTTTTTATGGAAAACCGGCAGGATGTGGCCGAAGAGGCCCGACTGCTCGGTCGAAGTGGTCGATGCGACGACGATGAACTTTTCCTGCGCGAGCGCCGGCAAGGCAGCGAGCAGCGCAACCGACAGCAGTAGTCTCCGGATCACGTCCAGGGCAGTTCTCCCTTTATGAACGCGTCGGCCTGCGCCGACTGCGGTTTTGAAAAGAATTGCCCGACCGGTGCGCGCTCGACGAGCCGTCCCTGATTGAGGAACAGGATCTCGTCGCCCAGCCGGCGCGCCTGGCCGAGGTTGTGCGTCGCCATCACCACCTTCGTACCCGCCGCGTCGAAAGCCTTGATGACGGATTCGATCTCGCGCGTCGCGCTCGGATCGAGGCTGGCGGTAGGCTCGTCGAGGAACAGCACCTCCGGGTGCAGCGCCCAGGCCCGCGCGAGCGCGAGCCGCTGCTGCTCGCCGCCCGACAGCACGCGAGCCGACCGGCGCGCGAGGTGCGAAAGCCCTACGCTTTCGAGCGATTCGTTCACCAGCACTCCGCGCTGCGGTTCCGGGATTCCCGCGATCTTCAGCGCATAGGCGACGTTGGCGTACGCGGAGCGGCGCAGCATGACCGGCCGCTGGAACACCATCGCCTGCTTCCTCGGAGCGCCCAGGCGCTCGGGCGCGTTCCAATCGATGCGGCCCGAGGAAGGCTTGAGCAAGCCGTGCATCAGGCGCATCAGCACGCTCTTTCCGGCGCCGTTCGCCCCCAGGATGATGGTGCTCGGCCCCGTCTCGATTTCGAGCGACACCCGGTCGATGATGGTTCGCCCGCCGGCAGCGAACGACACTTCGGCGAGACGCAGCGGAAGGATCGAGCCGTTGCTCATCCGTAGCGCCGTTGCGCGAGCTCCTTGGTCAGGTAGGCCGCCGCGTTTACCGCAATGACGATGGCGATCAGGATCATTCCCAATCCGAGCGCAAGCGGCAGATCGCCCTTGCTCGTTTCCAGCGCAATGGTGGTGGTCATCACCCGCGTCACCCCATCGATGTTTCCGCCGACGATCATGACTGCGCCGACCTCCGCGGCGGCGCGCCCGAATCCGGCGAGGATCGTGGTCAGCAGCGAGAAGCGCGTGTCCCAGAGCAGGGTCAGCGCCGCATTCATGCGCCCCGCGCCGAGCGAGCGCAGCTGCTCCTCGTATTCGCGCCAGGCGTCCTCGATCGCCTGGCGCGAGAGCGCGGCAATAATCGGCAGGATCAGGATCGTCTGCGCGGCGACCATCGCCGAAGGCGTGAACAGAATTCCGAGCGCGCCCAACGGGCCGGCACGCGAGAGCAAAAGGTACACGAGCAGTCCCACCACGACGGGCGGCAAGCCCATCAGCGCGTTCAGCAACACGATCACCGTTTGCCGGCCGGGAAAACGGCCTACTGCGATCGCGGCGCCGAGCGGCAAGCCCAGCAGCGCGGCGATCGCCACCGCCGACAGGCTCACGCGCAGGCTGAGAAGAACTATCTCTACCAGCCTGGAGTCGAGACCGGCCAGCAGCGCGAGCGCGGCGCTCAGGGCTTCCGACATGATCCAGGGACAGGTTGACCGGGGTTTTCCATATGTGCGATTAGACTGTACCCGCGCCGCGCCGGTCGAGCGAAACCGCTTTGACGAGGGCGTAGACCTCGAGCCCCGGCGCGAGGCCGAGCTGCCGCGCCGCGCGGGCCGTAATCCTCGAGCGCAAGGTCGTCGCGCCGACGCCGATCGAGACATCGACGATCCCGCTGCGCTCGTCTCCGACCGCGGCGATTTTCCCCGCAAGAACGTTCTGGATGCTGATGCGCTGCGGCCGCTCGAGCGCAATCGAAACGTCGCGGGCCCGGATACGCACGCGCACCGGCTCGCCGATCAGGGCATCGACGCTGGTCGCCGTCAACGTGCCTCCATCGAAGGCGAGCGTAGCGAGCTCGTATTGCATGTCCTGCTCGATCACCTTGGCGTCGATCACCGCGCCGCCTTCGAAGGCGCTCGTGCGTGAATCGGCGCGGCCCATGACTTCTTCCGGGGCACCCACGGCGGCGACTTCGCCCACCGACAATAGCACGACAGTATCGGCCAGCCGCACCACTTCCTCCACCGCGTGACTGACATAGACGATCGGGATCTTGATCTCGTCGCGCATCAGCTCGATGTATTGCAGCACTTCGCTTTTTCGATGGGGATCGAGCGAAGCGAGCGGCTCATCGAGCAGAAGCAGGCGCGGACGGGAGAGCAAGGCGCGTCCTATGGCCACGCGCTGCTTCTCCCCTCCGGAGAGGTTTCCCGGCCGGCGATCGAGGAGATCCTTCAATCCTAGGAGCTCGACGACATGCGCGAATTCCGGCTGCGGCTTACCCCGGGAAAAAAGACCCGCATAGCGCAGGTTCTGCTGCACGTTCAAGTGCGGGAACAGCCGCCCTTCCTGGAACACGTAGCCGATGCGCCGCCGCGGCGTCGGCACGTCGATGCCGCGCTCGCTGTCGAACACCGGCTCGCCCTCGATCGCGATGCGCCCGCGCTCCGGCCGCAGGATGCCGGCGATGGCATTGACGACGGAGGTCTTGCCCGCTCCCGAGCGGCCGAAAAGCGCCGTGACGCCATCGCCGGCCTCGAACGCGGCCTTGAGCCGGAACGCGCCGAGGTGCCGTTCAATGTCGACCGTCAGCGTCATCGCCTCTCACCCGTTTCGCCGCGCGGCGCACCAGTACTTCCGAAACGTAGAGTGCGGCGAGCGACAACAGCACCGCTATGAGGCTCAGCCGCAACGCGGCCTCGTCTCCCGCAGGCGTCTGCGTATAGGTATAGATCGCGAGCGGCAGCGTGCGCGTCTCGCCTGGTATGTTGGAGACGAAAGTAATGGTCGCGCCGAACTCTCCCAGGCTGCGCGCAAAGGACAACAACACGCCCGTGATGATGCCCGGCAGAGCCAGCGGCAAAGTGATGGTGAGAAAGACGCCGGCGCGGCCGGCGCCCAAGGTGCTCGCCGCGGCTTCGAGCTTGCGGTCGATGCTTTCGAACGAAAGCCGGACGGCGCGCACCATCAGAGGAAAACCCATAATTCCCGCGGCCAGCGCCGCGCCGGTCCACCGGAATGCGAAGACTATTCCGAACCATTCTTCGAGCCACGCGCCGACGGGCCCGCGCAGGCCGAACAGGAGCAGCAGGAGATAGCCGACCACGACCGGCGGCAGAACCAGCGGCAGGTGAACGGTCGCGTCGAACAGAGTCTTGCCGGGAAAGTTCGAGCGCGCAAGGGTATAGGCCACCGCGACCGCGAGGGGCAGGCTCACGAGCACGCTCCAGAAAGCGACGCGAAGGCTGAGCCTCAGGATCTCCCACTCTTCGGCTGTCGGCAGCATCACCCGGATCTCGCCTCTAAAGCGGGGCGAAGCCGTGCTTCTCCCAGATCGGGCGCGCCGCGCCCGATTTGAGATAGAAAAGGAACTGCGCGCGTATCGGCGAGCGCCCGGCGGCGGTCAGCGCGACGGGATAGACGACGGGCGGGTGACTCGAGGGCGGAAATTCTCCAACCACCCGGACTTTCTTGTCCGCCAATGCGTCGCTGCGATAAACGATGCCAAACGGCGCTTCGCCGCGCGACACGAGCACCAGCGCCGCGCGCACGTTCTCGGCGCGAGCTAGCTTTCCGGATACGCCGGCCCAGACGCCCAGCGACTCGAGCGCAGCTTTTGCGTACTTCCCGGCCGGGACGCTGTCGGGATCGGCGATGGCGAGCCGGTCGTTCCCGAGCAAGGCGGCCAGGGGAAAATTCGGCACGATCTGCACGCCGGCCTTGCTCGAGGCCGGAGCGATCAGCACCAGCCGGTTACCGAGGAGGTTGGCGCGGCTGTCGGCCACGATCAGCCTTCGGGCCGCGGCGTAGTCCATCCAGTCGAGATCGGCCGAGATGAACAAGTCGGCGGGAGCGCCGTTCTCGATCTGCTTGGCGAGCGACGGGCTTGCGCCATACGACACCGCAATCTTGTGTCCGGCCGAAGGCTCGAAGCCCCGGACCAATTCGTCGAGCGCGTCTTTCAGGCTCGCCGCGGCGAACACGGTCAAACCGGCTGCACCCGCCGGTCCCGGGGAAAATGCCGCGATCGTTGCCGCCAGCAACACGGCGACGCGCTTGAAAAACATGCGATCCTTCCCTCTTTTCGTAATATTTGTTCGGATATAACGCTGCGCGACGATTCTAAGCGAGACGCCTCGAAGATGCAAAGCTACGGGGTGCGGCGCGCCGGGATCAGGCGGGAAAGCCGTCTTAAGTCCGGCTTGACCGCGCGCGCGGCCTTGCCTTCCATGGCGCGATACCGGCGCAGGACTTCGGAGCCAAGCTCCGTGACGCGGGCCCCGCCGCCGCTGCGCCCGCCGGTCAGCGTTTCGACCAGAGGCCGGCGGAAGGCGGTGTTGATCGCCTCGACAAGCAGCCAGGCGCGGCGGTAGGACATGCCCATTTCGCGCGCCGCGGCGGAGATCGAACCGGTGCGTGCGATAGCGGCGAGCAGATCGGCCCGCCCCGGCCCGATCGCTATCACCGCACCGATCAGAATACGGATTTTCGGAACGAGCGGTCTGCGCATCGAGTCGGAAAGACGAACACCGTTTGCTCAAGAAACGGGGTCCCAGTATAGTTCAATCATCGGGGATTGCAGACTCCCCTGTCAGACGGTGTCCCGTCCAAGCGCTGCGTGAAGTCACATCTTCGAGGACAGCTCATGGACACCGACAAATCAGCGATTTCGAATCAGCCCCCCCCGCCGGTCGGCTTGGGCGAGGCTTTCCGCTATTGGCTGAAGCTCGGCTTCATCAGCTTCGGCGGTCCAGCGGGGCAGATCGCGATCATGCACCAGGATCTGGTGGAGCGGAAACGCTGGATCTCTGAGAAGCGCTTCCTGCACGCGCTCAACTACTGCATGCTGCTGCCGGGACCGGAGGCTCAGCAGCTCGCCACCTATATCGGCTGGATGATGCACCGGACCTGGGGTGGAGTGATATCGGGCGGCCTTTTCGTGCTGCCGTCGCTGTTCATCCTGATTGCGCTGACGTGGATCTACCTCGCGTTCGGAAACGTGCCGTTCGTGGCCGGGCTGTTCTACGGCATCAAGCCGGCGGTCACGGCGATCGTTCTGTTCGCCGCGTACCGCATAGGCTCGCGCGCACTCAGGAATGCGGCGCTGTGGACGGTCGGTCTGGC
>DATHHZ010000134.1:0-2093 GCA_035316965.1 Burkholderiales bacterium
CTGCGCAAGAGAAGAAAAGAAACCGCTAGCCGAGAGCGAAAATGACACTCCCTGTTCACGACCACGAAACACGCACGCAGCGCGGCAAGGAGCTTGCTCCCGTCCTGGCGCTGGGGATCGGAGTCGTGGTTTCGATCGTGATGTTTCTTGTCATACGGGACAACGTCGAGAGTGAAGCCAAACTACGCTTCGAGCGCCAGGCAAGCGATGCGCAGCACGTTATTGAGGCGCGCATTAAGTCCTACGCCGACGTTCTTCACGGACTCGGGGCGCTGTTCAACACCTCTAATTCGATCCCGCGCGCGGAATTCCGCCGCTACGTCGCGGCCCTCGACTTGCCGCACCGCTATCCGGGATTCCAAGGCCTCAACTACGCCGAATACGTTCCGCACGATGCCAAGGCCAGATTCGAGGCTCGAGTAAGGCGCGACACCAGCCTTGACCCGCGGGGATACCCCAGCTTTGCCGTTAAGCCCGCCGGAGATCGGCCCGAATATTTTGTCCTGAACTACCTCGAACCGCTGGCGGGCAACGAATTGGCCTTCGGCTTGGATATCTCCAGCAATCCTTCCGGGGCTGCAGCCCTGGCAGCCGCCCGCGACAGCGGGAAACTGACTTCCTCGGGGCGTTTGCTCGATGCAGGCCGCAGTCGTTCAGTATTCCTTGCCATGCGGCTGCCAACGTATCGATCCGGCATGCCGGTCGAGACCGTGGAGGAGCGGCGCGCCGCTTACACCGGTTCCGTCGGCGCCGGGTTTCGTGTGCGGGAGTTGATCCAGGGCGCACTGGATAAATCCAAGCTGCAATCCCTGCAGTTCAGGCTATACGACGCCGGACCTATAAAAGACAAAACGCCTTCGGCTGCTATTCGCGAGGATCGGCTGCTTTTCGACAGCGACGACCTGCTCGACGCCTCGCTAAAGGCCTCCAAGGTTGAGGGTCCGGACGCGTTGTTCGCTACCAGCCTGCCGATGGAAGTAGGCGGGCGGATCTGGGAAGTGCGCTTCAACGCGAAGAAGGAAGCGATCATCGATCGCACCGACGCCCTCCTGCCATGGTTGACGCTCGCCGCCGGACTGGTGTCCAGCTTGCTCCTCTTCTTCGCTCTTCACTCGCTCACATCCTCTCGGCGCCGGGCTGTAGAAATAGCCCAAGTGATCACCAAGGACCTGCGCGAGAGCGAGGCGAGCCTCGGCCGAGCGCAGCGCATAGCACAACTCGGAAATTGGTCGCTCGATTCCGAGACCGGCGAAATGACCTGGTCGGCCGAGATGAATCGCACCTTCGGTCACGCGGCGACTTCGACCGCGCAGCGATACGAAGACTTCCTGCGCAATATTCACCCCAAAGACCGGCGTGTACTTGAGCAAGCCCTTCAGCAGGCCGTCAAGACGGGTCAGGACAGCGACATGGAGCATCGTATTGTCACAAGAGATGGTACGACGCGCTGGGTGCACACGATAGTCAGCAGGTCGCAACATGATCACAAAGGGCTTCTCAGCGGCACCATCAGGGATATCACCGAGCGCAAGCTCGCCGTGGTGCGGCTCACGGTCGAGCATCGGGTGACACAGCTCGTCGCAGGCACTGTCGATCCCAAGGAAGTCATACCCGGAATCATCGAAGCCATTTGCACCGGGCTCAGCTTCGAGTGCGGCTCGCACTGGAGTCTCGACAAGGACGGGGGGCTTCTCCAATGCACTGCGAGCTGGGGGGAAAGCGTGCCCGCGATTGTGGAGTTCCTCGCGCTCACGAGGAAAATGTCCGTCCCGAGCGGCGTTGATCTACCCGGCCGCGCGTGGGCGGGCCATGAGCCGCTCGTCCTCACCGACGTAGGCACCGAGCAAGGCTTCAGCCGGACCACAGCAGCTTTGCAAGCCGGGCTGCACGGCGCACTCGCGTTTCCCATCGTGGTTGCGGGCAGAATCTTCGGGGTTATCGAGCTATTCAGCGCGGGAACCATTCAGCCGGACGAGGCCCTCATGCAGCTGCTGAAATCCCTCAGCGCACAGATCGGCCAATCCTTCCAGCGCAGGCTCGCCGAGGATCAGCTGCGGTTCATCGCCACCCACGATTCGCTGACAGACCTGCCC
>DATHHZ010000135.1:0-6033 GCA_035316965.1 Burkholderiales bacterium
CGATGGTGCGCGGGCGGACCTGAAGCGGAATAGTGTGGCGCTAGGCGAGCGCCCGGGTGACGATTTCGAGCACGCCTTTCGAGACGCCCTCCGTGCTGCGGATGCGCTCGAGCGCGGCTCGCGCGTGCGCCTGGCGCCCCGCGTCGAACTTTCTCCAGCGGTCGAAGCCGCGCGCCATGCGCGCAGCGACCTGCGGGTTGATCGCGTCGAGCGCGATCACCTGCTCGGCGAGGAACGCGTAGCCCGAGCCGTCGGCTGCGTGGAAGCGCACCTGGTTGCCGCGGAATCCGCCGATGAGCGCGGACACCTTGTTGGGATTCCTGATGTTGAACGCCGGGTGCGTCATCAGGCGTTTCACGTCGGCGAGTGCCGAGGGCAGCCGGGTCGTCGATTGCACAGCGAGCCACTTGTCCACCACCAGCGGCTCGTTCTTCCACTTGTTGTAGAAGGCATCCAGCGCCGGCACCCGCTCGGGACAGTCGCAATTGGCGAGCAGGCAAAGCGCCGCGAGCGCATCGGTCATGTTGTCCGCCGCCTCGAACTGCTTCATGCACAGCGCGCGCATGCCGGCATCGTCGAGCTCCATGAGAAGCCCGAGCGCGGAGTTCTTGAGCGTGCGCCTGCCGGCGGAGGCGGCATCGGGCGAGTAGGGACCCGCGCCCCTGTGCGTGCGGTAGACCGCGCGCAATTCCTCCCTCAACGCGGCGGCGAGGCGCCGCTTCAGCTCGTCTCGCACTGCGTGGATCGCGTCCGGATCGACGACCTTCACCTGCTCGGCGACATAGTTCTCTGAAGGCAGTGCGAGCATTTCGGCCGCGAACGCGGGATCCCTCGACGAATCCGCCACCACGCGCCCAGCTGCGTCGACGAAGGCGTGCGGCACCTCGAGCGCGGGGCCGCCCTGCGCCGCCGTGATTCCTCGCAGCATGATGCCGAGCGCAAGCCGCTGGCCGGCCTCCCAGCGGTTGAAGGCGTCGGAATCGCGCGCCATGAGATGCGTGAGCTCGGCCTCGGTGTATTCGTGCTTGACGGTCACTGGAGCGGAAAAATTGCGCAGCGGGGAAAGCACGGGTTTCGCCCCGACATTTTCAAAAACGAAGCGCTCCTCCGGCTGCTTCACCGACAGCACGCGCGTGCCTTCGGCGAGCAGATCGCGGCCGTCCGGCCCGACCAACCCGACCGCGAAAGGAATGTGGAAGGGCAGCTTCGTTTCCTGCCCGGGCGTAGGCGGACAAGACTGCTTTGCCGAGAGCACGTAGCGTTTTGCGGCGGCGTCGTACTCGCCCGCAACTTCGAGTACCGGCGTCCCCGCCTGGTCGTACCATCGCATGAACTGCGAGAGGTCGGCGCCCGCGGCATCGGCCATCGCCCGCACGAAATCGTCGCAGGTCACCGCCTGCCCGTCGTGCCGCGCGAAGTACAGGTCCATGCCCTTGCGGAAGTTCTGTGCGCCGATCAGCGTACGGATCATGCGCACGACCTCCGCACCCTTCTCGTAGACGGTGCTCGTGTAGAAATTGTTGATCTCCATGTAGGACACCGGCCGCACCGGATGCGCCATCGGCCCCGCGTCCTCGGCGAACTGCTCGCTGCGCAGGCCGCGCACCTCTCGGATGCGCTCGACTGCGCGCGAGTACATGTCCGCGCCGAACTCCTGGTCGCGGAACACGGTGAGCCCTTCCTTGAGCGATAACTGAAACCAGTCGCGGCAGGTGACGCGGTTGCCGGTCCAGTTGTGAAAATACTCGTGCGCGATCACGCGGTCGATGGCGAGGTAGTCGCCGTCGGTGGCGGTGTCCGGCCGCGCGAGCACGTACTTGGTGTTGAAGACGTTGAGGCCCTTGTTTTCCATCGCTCCCATGTTGAAATCGCCCACGGCGACGATCGAGTAATTATCGAGGTCGACTTCGAGGCCGAACTTGTCCTCATCCCACTTCATGGATTTCTTCAGCGCCTGCATGGCGAAGCCGCACTGGTCGAGCTTGCCCGGATCGACGTAGATCGCGAGGCGCACGTGCCGGCCCGAGCGCGTGACGAAGTGGTCCTCGAGCTTGTCCAGCTTCGCCGCGATCATGGCGAAAAGATAGCAAGGCTTGGGGAAAGGATCCTGCCACTTCACCCATTGGCGGGCACCCGCTTCATCGCCGCCTGCGACGAGGTTGCCGTTCGACAGCAGCACGGGATACTTTTCGCGGTCGGCGTGGATCGTCACCGAGTACCTCGCCATCACGTCCGGCCGATCGATGAAATAGGTGATGCGCCGGAAGCCTTCGGCTTCGCATTGCGTGAAGAAACCGTTCTCCGCCGCGTACAAGCCCATGAGCTTGGTGTTCTTGCGCGGAGTGGTCTTGCACGCGGTTTCCAGCACGAAGCGCGCCGGCGTCTTCGCGATGGTGAGGTGCGCCTCCCCGAGTACGTAGTCACCCGCGGCAAGCTTCTTGCCGTCCAACGTCGCCGACACGAATTCGAGTTCTTCGGCATCGAGCACGAGCGGCGCGTTCGAATCGTTTGACTTCGGATTGCGCGACACCGCGAGACGGGAGCGAACGCGTGCGTGATCCTCGAACAACTCGACGTCGAGATCGACGGTCTCGACCAGAAAAGCGGGCGGCGTGTAGTCCTCGAGGCGAATCGGAACCGGCGACGGATCACGCATCGGTGCTGCTTTCCTATGCCTCTGGAAGCGGGGTGAACTCGTCGTCCCCTGGAACCCGCGGGAAGCGCTGCTCGCGCCAGCGAAGCTTCGCCTCTTCCAGTAACTCGCGCGAGCTCGCGACGAAGTTCCACCAGATCATGCGCTCGCCGTCCATTTTTTCCCCGCCGATCAGCATCAGGCGGGCGCGCGTCAGCGCCTTCACCTCCACCGGCTCGCGATGCGCGATGACCGCCATGTGCTGCGGCGGGAGAGGCGTCCCGGCCACCGTCACGTCCCCCTCGAGAGCGTATACGGCCCGCTCTTCGTGCTCGGCCTCGAGCTCGAAGGCGCGGCCCGCGTCGGTCTCGACACCCACGAAGAGCGTTTGGGTGAACACGGGTGCGGGCGAGCGTTTGCCGAAGGCGGTGCCTGCGACGACACGCAACTCCACGCCCGGGGCGGAAATCCGCGGCAGCGTCGCCTTGGGGTGATGGCTGAACGCGGGATCGGCGAGCTCGTTCTTTTTCGGGAGCGCGACCCAAGTTTGCAGGCCCTGCAGGCGCGCGCCCGCGCGGCGCAGCTCCGGCGCGGTGCGTTCCGAATGAACGATGCCGCGCCCAGCGGTCATCCAGTTGACATCGCCCGGTGCGATCGCCTGCACGGTGCCGAGGCTGTCACGGTGCAGGATTTCGCCCTCGAACAAATAGGTGACTGTCGCCAGGCCTATGTGCGGATGCGGGCGCACGTCGATTCCGGCGCCTGGCGCGAAATCCGCAGGACCCATGTGATCGAAAAAGATGAACGGACCGACCATGCGGTGCGGCATACCGGGGAGCACTCTCCGCACCGAAAACCCGCCGAGGTCGCGGGTGTGGGGTTTAAGCAGAAAAAGGGCGCTTGCGCTCATGAGGAGCCGCGGACAAAGCGGCGATGATACGCCTCTCGGCACCGGAGCGCGTGTTCGCTTCAGACGAGGCGGCGGTTTTCCCTCATCATCTTCTCGCACTCCTCGGCCGTCGTCGGAATCGAGAAGTAATAGCCCTGGATCTCGTCGCAGCCGTTCGCGGCGAGCAGCTCGAGCTGCTCCTGCGTTTCCACGCCCTCGGCCACGACTTTCAGTTTGAGGCTGTGCGCGAGGCCGATGATCGCGAGCGTGATCATGGCGTCCTCCGGGTCGGTGGTGATGTCGCGAATGAAGGAGTGGTCGATCTTGAGCGCATCGATCGGGAAACGCTTCAGGTATGCGAGGCTCGAGTAGCCCGTCCCGAAATCGTCCACCGAGATCCTCACACCCGAGTCTTTCAGCCCGCGAAGCGTGCGCGCAGCGCCCTCCGGATCGCTCATCAGCAGGGACTCGGTGAGCTCGAACTGGACGAGCGACGGATCGATGCCCGCTTCCCGCAGGATGTGCCGCACGATGGACTCGAAGTCCTTTTGCTGGAACTGGCGCGCGGAGAGGTTCACCGTCACGGGCTTTACCGCGAGCCCGTTCCGCTGCCATGCCTGAATCTGCGCGCACACTTCGCGCAACACCCGTTCGCCCACCGGCACGATCAGGCCCGTGTCCTCCAGGACCGAAACGAATTCCCCCGGCAGGACCAGACCCTTCTCGGGATGCCGCCAGCGCAGCAGCGCCTCGAAACCGCAGATGAGGCGGCTCTCGAGAGCCACCTTGGGCTGGTAGTGGAGGAGAAACTCTTTTTGATCGATGGCCCGGCGCAGCGCCGCCTCCATCTGCACGCGCGCGAGCGCCCGCTCGTTCATCTCGCGGGTGAAGTACTGGTAGGTATTGCGGCCCTGTTCCTTGGCGCGATACATGGCGGTATCGGCGTTCATGACCAGGGCTTCGGGGTTGTCGCCGTCGGCCGGGAACAGCGTGATGCCGATGCTCGCGCTGACGTAGGTGTCGTGCGAATCGAGCTTGAACGGCCGGGCGAGAGCGTCCAGGACTTTTTGTGCAACGACGCCCGCGTCCCCCGGTTTCGCAAGCTCCGACACGATGGCGCCGAACTCGTCCCCGCCGAACCGGCCTACCGTGTCGCCGCTGCGCACGCACTGCGAAAGACGGGCCGCCGCTTCCTTGAGCAGCTTGTCTCCGGCGCTGTGCCCCTGGGTGTCGTTTACCAGCTTGAAGCGGTCGAGGTCGATGAAGAGCACTGCCATGGGTTCCCCGCTGCGTCGTGCGTGCGCGACGGTTTTCAGCAGGCGGTCGTGAAACAGGTGCCGGTTGGGCAGCCCGGTGAGTGAGTCGAATTGCGCGAGGCGCTCGAGGCGCTCCTCCGCACTCCTGCGCTCGATCGCGACCGCCAGTATGTTCGCCACGCTCTGCAGGAAACTCGCGTCGTCCGGGCCGAAGTGGCGCTCCGCGCGGGCGTGCGCGCTGAGTATTCCGAACGTTCCGGCCGTTCCGAATATGGGGACCTGGATGCCGCTGCGCACGCCCAGCCGCACCAGCGGGGAATCTGAAAATCGCTCGTCCTTCGCCAGATCTTCGGTGACGAGAGGCTCGCGGCTCGAGAGGACGAATTCGAGGCGGCCCCCCGGGCGGACGGCCACCGTCCGGCGTGCGATCATCTCGCTTGGCCAGCCCGATGCCGTCTTGATCAGGAGCTGTTTGCCGCTTTCATCGAGCTCGAGCACGGTGCAGTAATCGGCCTTGAGCGCCACCGTGACGAGCTCCACGGCGCGGGCGAGCACGTCTTCGACGTCGGAGCTCGCGAACGCCTGCTGGCCGAACTCGGCGATGAGGCGCTGCCGCAGCGCCTGGTTGTGGATTCTCTCCTCGGCCTGCTTGCGCGAGCTGATGTCGGCCATCGCCCCGATCATGCGCACCGCCCGCCCTGTGCCGTCCAGGATCACCTGGCCGCGGTCGAGCACGTGGACGAAACTGCCGTCGTGCCGCCGGAACCGGTACTCGTCGCTCCAGTACTCCCCGCCCGCGCCGATCACGCGATGCACGCCGGCGATGACCCGACCCTGATCGTCGGGATGAATTCCCTCGTACCAGGATTTGACGCTGCGATCTGCCGGCTCGCGAAGATGGCCGAATACTTTGGTGAAGTTCTCGTTCCACCAGATTTCGTCGGTGATCAGGTCCCAGTCCCAGATCACGTCGTTGGTGGCCCGCACCGCCATGTCGAAACGCTCGTTGCTCTTGCGGAGCGCCTCCTCCCGGGCGATGCGCTCGCGGATGTCGCGCGCCGTGACGACGATGATCCAACTGTCCCCCGAGCGCATCACGCGCCGCCTCGATTCGAACGGCAGCTTCGACCCGTCCTTGCACAGGTATTCGCTCCTCATGCCCTGCGTCGATCCGGTCGCGATCATCTCGTCGTAAGCGGCCTCCCACTGTTTCCGGGTCGTAGGCAGGATGTCGTCCGGGGCCATCGCGAAAAACT
>DATHHZ010000136.1:0-4321 GCA_035316965.1 Burkholderiales bacterium
TTCGGCAACTGCAGGACTGGTGCCACCGCGCCGAGTCGAGCGGCATCCGCCCGCTTGCGGAATTCTCGCACCGGCTGCGCTGCTACGCCTAGGGCGCTTCATCCCCGTGGAAGCGGGAGCCCCCCAAGACCCCGCCCGACCGGCGGGTTTTTTGTTCCGCAGCGCGCCACCGCACTTCCGGGTAGCATATACGGCGCTAGTCGGTTTCGGGGGGCTATTTACAGCAAGAAAGGAGACATGGGATGAAGAGCCTTATCGCGGTAGCTGCGTCGATGTTGATTGCTTCGCCAGCCCTTGCGCAGGTGAAGCCTTGCGAGGAACTCAAGTCCGAGATCGAAGCGAAGATCAAGGCAAACGGCGTACAAGCCTTCACGTTGGACATTGTTCCGAACGAACAGGTGAAGGAAGGAGAAGGCAAGCTCGTCGGAACCTGCGACGGCAGCACCCAGAAGATCGTCTACAAGCGCGGCGTTGCCGAGGCTCCGCGCGATACGAAATCGCAGGCAAAGTAGGCGCGCCTGGCCGACTCGTTGGCCGATGCCGGCGTTAGTGCTGGCTCGAGTCTGAAGCCAAACGAAAAGCCCGTTTCCGCGGGCTTTTTATTTGATTTTCGTTTCCTTGTAGATGACGTGCTTGCGCGCCCTGGGGTCGTACTTCTTCAACTCGATCTTGTCCGGCGTGCTGCGTTTGTTCTTGGTGGTAGTGTAGAAATGGCCGGTGCCGGCTGTGGATTCGAGCTTGATCTTCTCGCGCATCGTCGCGACTCCTCGGCTAGATCTCGCCGCGCTCGCGCAGCTCTTTGAGCACCGCGTCGATGCCCTTCTTGTCGATGATGCGCACGCCGGCGTTGGAAATGCGCAGCCTCACCCAGCGCTTTTCGCTTTCCACCCAGAAACGGCGGTACTGCAAGTTCGGGTAGAACCGGCGTATGGTCTTGTTGTTGGCGTGGGAAACGTGGTGTCCCACCTGGGGCTTCTTGCCCGTTACCTGGCAGACGCGCGCCATGCGATGCTCCGCGGGAAAGGGGCGCATTATAGGTTGAAACAGGGTGCGCGTTCAAGTTCAAAGTCAAGCGCAGGGAAGGATCCGCCGTGGATCGTCACAGCAGCCCGCGTTCGGCAAAGGACATCGTGCGGCTGCCCGCGACGATGAAATGGTCGAGCACCTCAATATCGACCAGGGCGAGCGCGCTTTTCAGCGAGCGGGTGAGGATCTCGTCGGCATGGCTCGGCTCGGCGACACCGGAGGGGTGGTTATGCGCGAAAATCACGGCCGCCGCATTATGCCGCAGGGAGCACTTCACCACCTCGCGCGGGTAAACGCTCGTCTGGGTCAGCGTGCCGCGGAACAGCTCCTCGTATGCGATGACGCGATGCTGCGCGTCGAGGAGCAGCACAGCGAAGACTTCCTGCTCGCGTCCAGCGAGCGCAAGGCGCAGATAATCGCGCACTGCTCGCGGCGACGACAACGCATTTCGCGAGGAGATTTCCTCCTTGAGGGCACGGCGCGCCAACTCGAGGGCCGCCTGGAGCTGCGCGAGCTTGGCGCTCCCCAGACCCGGGGTCTCCGCGAGGTTCGTGGATCCCGCATCGAGCAGCCTGCCGACGGAGCCGAAGCGCCCGAGCAGCTGGCGTGCGAGGTCGACCGCGCTCTTTCCCTTGATGCCGGTACGAAGCAGGATTGCGAGCAGCTCAGCGTCGGCGAGCGAGGCGGCGCCTAGAGCAAGCAGCCGCTCGCGGGGACGTTCCTGAACGGGCCAGTCTGTAATGGCCATGGATTTCGCTTAAAATCTCGTTTGCAGCTTAACGCGCTACCCCTGTCTACGATGACGGACGTTTCTGGAAAGAGGATTCTGCTCGGGATCACCGGCGGAATCGCCGCCTACAAGGCGGCCGAGCTGACGCGCCTTTTCATCAAGGCCGGCGCCGACGTGCGCGTCGTGATGACCGAGGCAGCCTGCCGCTTCATAACACCGGCGACGCTTCAGGCGCTCTCCGGCCAGCCTGTGCACACCGATATGTGGGACATGCGCGTGCCCGATAGTATGGGCCACATCGAGCTTTCGCGCGACCGGGACATCATCGTGGTCGCGCCCGCGACGACCGATTTCCTCGCGAAAGTCGCGAACGGGCTCGGCGACGACCTGCTCTCGGCCCTGTGCCTCGCGCGCCGCTGTTCGCTCATGGTCGCGCCGGCAATGAACGTGGAGATGTGGCAGAACGCGGCGACGCAGCGCAACGTCGCGCGCTTGCGCGCCGACGGCGTCGGCATCCTCGGGCCGACGGTGGGCGACCATGCCGACCGCGAGGGTGGCATGGGACGGATGCTCGAGCCCGAGGAGATCTTCGCTGAAGTCGCGGCTGCGCTCGGTCCCAAGGCAC
Organism: Burkholderiales bacterium; assembly: GCA_035316965.1. Lineage (GTDB taxonomy): Bacteria > Pseudomonadota > Gammaproteobacteria > Burkholderiales > SG8-39 > VBDM01. The sequence goes on from DATHHZ010000136.1 coordinate 2,382, forward strand.
TTTCCAAAAAAAAAGTCTTGATCACGGCGGGACCGACCTATGAGCCGATCGACACTGTGCGCGGAGTCACGAATCAGAGCTCCGGGAAAATGGGCTACGCCGTCGCGCAAGCGGCGGTAGAGGCCGGCGCGGAGGTGACGCTCGTGTCCGGCGCAACGGTGCTCGCCGCTCCGGCGGGCGTGGAGCGCGTTGACGTGATCACTGCGCGCGACATGCACAAAGCCGTGATGGCGCGGGCGAAGCAGTCCGATGTCTTCATTTCGGTCGCCGCGGTCGCGGACTATCACCCCGTCGATCCCAAGCCGCACAAGATCAAGCGTGGCAATGGCAACCTCAAGCTCGAACTTGCGCTGAACCCCGACATCCTCGGTGAGGTCGCGGCGCTTCCGAAGGGACCGTTCTGCGTTGGCTTCGCTGCCGAGACAGAAGACTTGAAAGCGAACGCGCAGGCGAAGCGCAGGACCAAGGGAATCCCGCTGCTTGCCGCAAACCTCGCGCAGGAGACTTTCGGCAAGGACACCAACGCGCTAACGCTTTTCGACGAGGAGGGTGTGCACGAGCTGCCGCTCGCGCCCAAGATCGTGCTGGCGCGCCAGTTGATTGAGCACATCGCGAAGATGCTGCCACGGCGCTAGGCGGCTCTTCGTTTGAAGACTCTGGACGTAAAAATTCTCGACCTGCGGTTGCGCGAGGTGCTGCCGCAGTACTCCACCGCCGGCGCGGCAGGTCTCGACCTCCGTGCCTGCATCCAATCGCCGCTCACGCTCACGCCGGGCGCCGCCACCCTCGTGCCCAGCGGCATCGCTATTCATTTGGCGGATCCAGGGCTTGCGGCGGTGGTCCTGCCGCGATCGGGCCTGGGTCACAAGCACGGCATCGTCCTCGGGAATCTCGTGGGCCTCATCGACTCCGACTACCAGGGGCAGGTGATGGTTTCGCTGTGGAACCGTTCGGAAGCCGCGTTCACCATCAACCCGATGGATCGCATCGCCCAGCTCGTCGTCGTGCCGGTCGTGCAGGTGAAGTTGAACGTCGTGGAAGAATTTGTCGCCAGCCGACGGGGCGCGGGTGGGTTTGGTAGCACGGGCAAGGGTTGACTCCGAAAGATTCGCACTACCTGCTGCTTGTTTGCGGGCCGAGAACCTAACGTATAGTGAGCTTCCGAAATGTCCCCTATATTAGACACCTGCGGTTAGCTGTTGTCATCTCTTCCCAAAATCAACGCGTTGGGGTACTGTATGCATGTCCAGTATTAATTTTGTGCCGTGATTTCGTGCCTATTATCACGAGATAGGCGCCCGGGAGATGAAAAATGACCGACGAATCAAGGGAATCTACGATCGTGGTGCCGCCCGAGGGTATCGAGCCGCGAAGGCCCCGGCTGCTGGAGCAGGTGCATGAGGCGATCCGGCGGCGGTATTTCAGCCGGCGCACGGAGGAGGCCCACGCGCACTGGATCAGGCGCTTCATCCATTTCTCCGGGCGACGCCACCCCGCGGTGCTGGGCGAGGCGGAGGTGACGGCGTTTCTGAATCATCTCGCCGCGGAGCGGAAGGTCGCCGCTTCGACGCACAACCAGGCGCTGTCGGCGCTCTTGTTCCTGTACAAGGAGGTGCTCGGTCGCGAGTTGGCTTGGCTCGACGGGCTGCAGCGCGCGACGCGTCCGCCGCGCGTGCCGGTGGTGTTGACACACGGGGAGGTGGAGCGGCCGCTCGCCGAGCAGGGGGTGCGCGGGCTGATCGCGAGCTTGCTCTACGGCGCGGGCCTGCGCGTCATGGAGTGTCTGCGCCTGCGGGTGAAGGACGTCGGCCTCGGCTACCGGCAGATCCTAGTGCGCGACGGCAAGGGCGAGAAGGACCGCGTGACCATGATGCCGGACAAGCTCGCCGCTCCGCTCGCCGCCCATCTCGGGCGGGTGAAATCGCTCACGCGCGCGACCT
>DATHHZ010000137.1:0-2119 GCA_035316965.1 Burkholderiales bacterium
TTCCGCCGCAAGCTGCTCGACCGCATCGAGGGCATCGTGCGGGAGAGCGTCAAGCCGATGTAGAAGATCGAGGGCATCCGTATCCTGCACGTCGACGGCCTGGCCGGCGGCGCCGCCAACGGCGGCGGCGGACGCAGTGCAACGGACGAAGTGATCGATTCGGCGTTGCGTTACCGCGTCCAGGCGCCGCTGATCGACTCGATCCTCGCCGACATCGGCGTCGAGGGTGGCAGTCTCTCGAAGATGCCCGGCCTTATTCGCGAAGCACGCGATATGCAGGGTATCCGTAAGGAGGCCGCGCCAAGGAATGAGAGTGAGGCCAGGCCTGCGGCTCCGCCAGCCGGTCCAGCCGAGGGCGAGGCTAAACCTTCGCGCCCGGGCAAGAAGAGCTGAGGGCGCGCCATGGCTCGTGTCTATGTTTCGACCGTCGTCAATGTCCGCAACGATCGGGTCTGGGCACGGGTACGCGACTTCAATGGCCTGCCCAACTGGCATCCGGCGATCGCCGAGAGCCGCATCGAGGGCGGAGAACCCGCAGACAAAATCGGTTGCGTGCGCGATTTCACGTTGCGCAACGGCGACCGCATTCGCGAAAAGCTGCTCGGCCTCTCGGACTACGACATGTTCTGCACCTATTCGATTCTCGAATCGCCGATGGGCGTCGAGAACTACGTCGCGACATTGCGTCTGACGCCGGTGACCGACGGTGAAAAGACCTTCCTGGAATGGTCGGCCGAATTCGACTGTGCGCCGGAGCGCGAGACCGAACTGATCAACGCGATCGGAGCCGGCGTGTTTCAGGGCGGCTTCGATGCGCTCAAGCGCGTGTTCGGAGGCTGAATCCGTGCCGCACATTGTCAAGAGCACGATCCTCGACGCGCCGACCGGCGTGGTCTGGAATGTGCTGCGCGATTTCAACGGCCATGACCGCTGGCACCCCGCGGTCGCGACCAGCACGATCGAGCGCGCGCAGGCCGCGGACCGCATCGGCTGCGTGCGCCGCTTCAAACTGAAGGACGGCTCGGAACTGCGCGAGCAATTATTGGCGCTCTCCGATCTCGAACAGACCTTCAGCTATTGCCTGCTCGATACGCCTGTTCCGATGTTCAACTACGTCGCGCATGTCCGGTTGCTGCCGGTCACCGACGGTGACCGCACGTTTTGGCATTGGGAGTCGCGCTTCACCGCGCGGCCCGCTGAAGCGGCGGAGCTCACTGCAATGGTCGGCGAACAGATCTACCAGGCCGGCTTCGAGGCGATTCGCCGGCATCTGCAGGAGATCGTATGAGAGCGGAGGCGACATCATGCCCGTAACCGTGAAGACCTTCACGACGTCTGGCGAAGCAGCAGCGGCGCTGTCGTCGGAGCGCGACGCACGCTACCTCGGCGGCGGTACGCTGGTCATGCGCGCGCTCAACGAAGGCGATATCTCGATTTCGACGGTGGTGCGGGCGACAGACCGCGCCCTGACGCAGCTCGACGTCGCCAGCTCCCGTATCACGATTGGCGCCGGCGTCACTTTCGCGCGCGTTCTCGCCGAGCGCGAACTCGCGTTTCTCCATCCCGTCGCGGGTTCGATCGGCGGGCCGGCCGTGCGCAACATGGGCACGATCGGCGGCAACCTGTTTGCGCCAACGCCATTCGGCGATTTCGCAGTCGCCCTGCTTGCGCTCGACGCCACCGTTTCGGTACAGGGCGGTTATGGCGCGCGCGACGCGCCGATCGAGGAGTTTCTTGCCGGGCGTGATCGCCTCCCGCGCGCGCTCGTCCTCTCCGTCTCCTGCCAGCGTCCGTCCAACGCCGACGCGTTCCGTTATCGAAAAATCTCGCGCATCAAGCCGAAAGGCGGCTCCGTGGTGACGCTCGCCGCGCATCTTCCGACCAGTGGCGGCCGCGTAATCGGCGCGCGCATCGCGCTCGGCGCGATGGCGGCTGCACCGGTTCGCGCCAAGGCGGCCGAGCGCGCGCTCGAAGGACGCGTGCTGGACGCGGCGAGCGTCTCAGCCGCGGTCGCCGCCGCGACGGAAGGGACTTCACCGGTCAACGATTCGCTCGCCAGCGCCTGGTATCGGCGCGAGGTGGTCGGCGTCCATCTGCGCCGCCTGCTCACCGGCCAAGT
>DATHHZ010000138.1:0-6242 GCA_035316965.1 Burkholderiales bacterium
CGATCGGTCCGGCGCTCGCCCAGTCGATCTTCGATGCGGGGCTCCGCCGCGCGCAGACCGAGCAGGCGATCGCCGCCTACGACGCGACCGTCGCCGAATACCGCCAAGCCGTGCTCGCCGGCTTTCAGGAAGTCGAGGACAACCTCGCGGCGCTGCGCATCCTGGGAGAGGAAGCGGAAGTTCAGGAAGGAGCGGTGCGCGCCGCGCGCGAATCGGTGCTCCTTACGACCAACCAATACAAAGCCGGCATCGTGAGCTATATCAACGTGGTCACGGTGCAGACGACGCAGCTCAGCAACGAGCGCACTGCGATGGGCATTCTCGGCAGGCGTCTGGTTGCAGCTGTGATTTTGGTAAAGGCGCTGGGAGGCGGATGGAGCGTCGCTGCGATCGCGGCGGACAGCCGCTGAATCCCGGTCAGCGGTTATTTCGAAACGGCGTTTGCGCCTGACGCTCCCACGGCGAGGTACATCGCGGGTGTAAAGGTGATAGCGGCGAGATCCGCGGAGCCCGGCACCGATGACGACGACCAGTTGATCGCATCGTCGCTGTACACAACCGCGGCTCCCTGTCCAACCACGACTTCCTGCCCAACGGCGACGAACCGGGTACCGAAGCGGATGGCTCGCAAATTCGGAAGCCCCGGCAGGGTCGTGGGGCTCCAAGTCGTTCCGTCGGTACTGGTCACGATCGTCCCCGAATCTCCGACGACCACGTATTGAGCGGACGCCCCGGCCGCCGAGCCCGTGCCGTAGGTGGCGCCGCGGAGAGCCTTCGGAGTATACGAAATCTGGGGAGTCCAGATGTTCGCATCGGCGCTCGTCAGCAATCTGCCGTTTGCTCCGGTCGCGACGAAGGTGCCGTTGGGAAAGGAGACGTTGTACAGGTCATTTCCCGTGGTGGACACCGTGGTCCACGTAACGAGATCCGCGCTCGTGAATATGTTTCCACTGTTGCCTACCGCCACATATATCGTGGCGCCGGACACGATTCCGAAGGCCAGGCTGTTCATTCTTGGACCAGTGGTGCCACCACTCGGAACGGGGTTCGCCGACAATATCCACGTGTTGCCGTCGGCACTGGTCAAGATCGAGCCGTCCGTGCCCAGCGCAATGAACTGGCTGCCGGAAAACATTACCGCGCTGAGGTCGCCGACGAACCCGGCCGGGATCGACGTCGCCGGAGTCCAAGCAGTCACGCCGGGAGGACTCGCACTCGTGTAGTTGAAGTCGCCCGCTAAGATGGTAGGAGTCGGAGGCGTTCCCGGAGCCGAGTTGCCCACGGCTACCAGTTTGTTGAGGACCGGGTTGTAGGCGACCCCGTTGGGATTCTGCGGAGGGCTCCCAAGCGGGGCACCCGGAGTCCAATTCGCGCCCGCAAGCCTTGGGACCGCCAAGGCGACGGGTGTGCTGGGTCCCCCGGGGCTGTCCCTATCGGTTGCGTTCATGACGAACGCGTACTGGGTTCTGTTCACCAGAGGGAAGACGACGCGAGGCGACTGAACGTCGAAAATCAAAGGCACTCCCGGGGCAGCTGCGGTAACGGTGCCACCCGCTTGAAAGAAGATCCAATAAGTCAGCCCGGGCTGCTGATTCCAGGAGACCGTTACCTGTCCATCTCCGGGCTCGACTTGGAGATTGCTTGGAGCGTCACCGGGCGCATCGGCTTGGCGGTGGCAGCCCACGAGCGCGACCAAGGACGCAAGAGCGATGACGCGGAGCATCAGATGACTCACCTGGAAATTCCCTTCACCGTTGAACGATGTTGCAGAACTGTAGCCGATCACGTTTCCCGGAGTGTAATGCTAATATGCCGCTTTCGCTGCGCTGCGAGATCGTTCAAATGTTCAATCCCGGCAAGACCCTGCATGAAGTCGATCCTGAATTGTGGGCGGCGGTCCAGCAGGAAAACCAGCGCCAGGAAGACCACGTCGAGCTGATCGCCTCGGAGAACTACGCGAGCCCCGCGGTGCTCGCTGCTCAAGGGTCGCAGCTCACCAACAAGTATGCCGAGGGCTATCCCGGGAAGCGCTACTACGGCGGCTGCGAATTCGTCGACATAGCAGAGCAGCTTGCAATCGTCCGCGCCAGGCAGCTGTTCGACTGCGACTACGCCAACGTGCAGCCGCACTCCGGGTCACAGGCGAACCAGGCCGTTTACATGGCGGCACTGAAACCAGGCGATGCGATCCTCGGCATGTCGCTTGCGCACGGCGGACACCTCACGCACGGCGCGGCGGTGAACGCGAGCGGCAAGCTTTACCGCGCTCTCGCTTACGGCCTGAACGCCGGGGAGACGATCGACTACGACGAGGTGGAGCGCCTGGCGCGCGAGCACAAACCGCGCATGATCGTCGCGGGCGCCTCGGCCTATTCCCGCGTGATCGACTGGCGGCGACTGCGGGAAATCGCCGACGCGGCTCGCGCTTACTTGATGGCGGACGTCGCACACTACGCCGGGCTGATCGCCACGGGGCTCTACCCGAGCCCGATCGGGATCGCAGACTTCGTCACCAGTACGACTCACAAGACGTTGCGCGGCCCGCGCGGGGGGCTGATCCTCGCCGGCGCCGAGCACGAGAAAATCCTCAACGCGGCGATCTTCCCCTGCCTGCAGGGCGGGCCGCTGATGCATGTCATCGCCGCCAAGGCGGTAGCGTTCAAGGAAGCCCTCACGCCCGAGTTTCGCGCCTACCAGAAACAGGTGATCGCCAACGCAAAGACCCTGGCGAAGACCCTGCAGGCGCGCGGCGTGCGCATCGTCTCGGGCGGCACCGACTGCCATATGTTGCTGCTCGACCTGCGCGCGAAGAACGTCACCGGCCGCGAAGCCGAGGACGCGCTCGGCCGGGCGCACATCACGGTCAACAAGAACGCGATACCGAACGATCCGCAAAAACCCTTCGTGGCGAGCGGCATCCGCATCGGGTCGCCGGCCATGACCACGCGCGGCTTTCGGGAATCCGAAGCCGCGCATCTCGGCGAGCTCATCGCGGACGTTCTCGACGCTCCGCAGGACGACAAAGTCATCAAGCGCGTGATGGTGGAGGTGTCCGAACTGTGCCGCCGCTTTCCGGTGTACCGCGCGGCGGAGGCGGGCGGCGGGCAGCGCGTCGCCGCGGCCTAGCGGCGGAGAAGCGCGGTGAAATGCCCGTACTGCAAGGCCGAGGACACGGCGGTCATCGATTCGCGTGAGTCCGAGGACGGCGACAGCGTGCGCCGCCGGCGCCAGTGCGAGACGTGCGGGAAGCGCTTCACGACCTACGAACGCGTCGAGCTCTCGATGCCCATGGTGGTGAAGTCGAGCGGTAATCGCGTCCCCTACGATCGTGAGAAGGTCCGCACCGGCTTCATGCGCGCGCTGCACAAGCGGCCGGTGCCCACCGAGTACGTCGACCAGTCGATCAACCGGATCGAGCAGCGCGTCCTCGCTTTCGGTGAGCGCGAAGTGGCCAGCCGCGTGATCGGCGAGATGGTGATGCGCGAGCTGAAAAAGATGGATGATGTCGCCTACATCCGCTTCGCTTCCGTATACGAGGACTTTCAGCGCGTGGACGATTTTCGCGACGCGATACTCGAGGTGAAGAAGCCCGGCACCAAGCGCGCGCGCCGTATCGAGAAGTAATGCTCACGGCCGCCAACCATGAATTCATGGGGCAGGCGCTCGAACTTGCCGGGCGCGGCCTCTACACGACGACACCCAATCCGCGCGTCGGTTGCGTCATCGCCAAGGACGGGGCGGTCGTCGGCACGGGCTGGCATGCAAAGGCCGGCATGCCGCACGCGGAGGTGCTGGCCCTGAAAGCAGCCGGGGCGCGCTCGCGCGGCGCAACGCTGTACGTGAACCTGGAACCGTGCAGCCATCACGGCCGCACCCCGCCCTGCGTGGACGCGATCATCGAGGCCGGCGTCGAGCGCGTGGTGGTGGCGATGCAGGATCCGAATCCGCAGGTCGCAGGTGCGGGCTTTGCGAGGCTGCGCGCAGCGGGGATTGCGGTCGAGCAAGGGTTGATGGAGGACGGGGCGCGCGAGCTCAACATCGGTTTTGTCGCCCGCATGACGCGCGGCCGGCCTTGGATGCGGGTGAAAATCGCGGCGAGCCTCGACGGGCGTACCGCGCTCGCGAGCGGCAGGAGCCAGTGGATCACCGGAGAACCGGCGCGGCGGGACGGGCATCGCTGGCGGGCGCGTGCGTGCGCGGTTCTCACCGGGTTCGGCACGGTGAGGGACGACGACCCGCAGCTCAATGTGCGCGGAGTCGATACGCCCAGACAGCCGCTCAAGATCGTCGTCGATTCGAAATTCGAGACATCCCCTTCCGCGCGCGTCCTGCAGGGGGGGAAGACGCTCGTCGTCGGCGCGGTGAATGATGCGAAGAGGATCGCCTCCCTGAAGGGGGCGGGGGCCGAGGTCGTGATCATCCCGAACGACGTCGGCAAGGTCGAGCTGTTCAAGCTGATGGAAGAACTCGCGCGGCGCGAACTCAACGAGATCCACGTGGAGGCGGGAGCGAAGCTGAACGGCTCGCTGCTCCAGGCGGGTGTGGTGGACGAGCTGCTGGTCTACCTTGCTCCCAGCCTGATCGGCGATTCGGGCCGGGGCATGTTCCATCTGCCGGTGCTGACCGAGCTTTCGCGCAGCAAGGCACTGAAAATCCGCGAGGTCGAGCGCGTGGGCGAAGACCTTCGCATTTTGGCGAGGCTTTGAAGCGGCCGGGGACGGACTGTAGCTAGGAGGCTGTCGGAAGCGCCGAGCCGCACAGCCTTCGGGAACTTCATCAGCCGCGCTGGTGCAGCTCGATCACGTTGCGATCCGGATCGCGCACGAAGATCCCCTGCGCCCCGGGTCCAAAGCGGACGGGCCCGCCGCTTAAGGGAATGCCGGCCGTCTCGAGCCGCTCCTTCGCGGCCATGATGTCGGGACACAAGAGGGCGAAGTGCGTGATTCCGGGGTGCTTCTCGGGGATGTCCATGAGGATGTTCGGCTCGTTCGCGTTCGGCGCGTTGAGAACGAGGTTCAGTTCCACTCCAGAGGGGTGATCGAGGATGGCGACGGGCTCCGGACCGATCGGGCCGGCGGTCTTCGTGAAGCCGAGAAGGGCGTAGAAGCGCACCGAGCGCTCGAGGTCGTGCACGCGAATGCCGATGTGGGCGAGGCCCGCGATGGGGATGGGAGCGGTCTTCGTCTTTGTCATTCCGCCTCCGGACGTCTAGCCAACCCGGGTTCGCCGCGGCGACTCCCCGGACAAAGCCAAGTAGAATTCTTTTCCATGTTTACCGGAATCATAGCCGCCGTCGGCAAAATCAGCCGGATCGAGTCCGCAAAGGGTGGACTGCGCCTCGCCATCGACGCCGGCAAACTGGGCTTGAGCGACCTCAAGGTCGGCGACAGCGTCGCGGTCAACGGCGTGTGCCTTACCGTGGTGAAGCGCGGGAAAAAAAGCTTCGGCGTCGATGTCTCCCGCGAGACGCTCCGTTGCACCGCCGCGCTCGAACAGCTCGCTGAGGTCAATCTGGAGAAGGCGCTGCGGCTTTCCGACCGCCTCGACGGTCACCTCGTTCTCGGTCACGTCGACGGCGTCGGGAAGGTTGTGCGCTTCGAAGCGGTGGGCAAGAGCCGGTTGCTCGGCGTGCGCGCGCCGGCGGACCTTGCTCGCTACATCGCGCGCAAGGGCTCGATTACGGTTCACGGCGTGAGCCTCACGGTGAACGCAGTGAAGGGAGTCGAGTTCGAGGTCAACCTGATCCCGCATACGCTCGCGGCGACCACGCTCAAGGATCTTCGGATGGGCGACCGCGTCAATCTGGAAGTGGACCCGCTCGCGCGCTACGCGGAACGCCTGCTCGGGAAAAAGTGAGCTGCAGAGAGCAATCGCTTCCTGGACTCCCGCTTCCGCGGGAGTGACGACCTGGTAATGGCTTTCTCTCCGGCCGAGATCGAGCAGCGCCGCGCGCTTGCGCCGCGCCCCGAGTTTCCGCCCGAGCTGCCGATCTGCGCGAGGCGCGAGGAGATCGCAAAAGCCATCTCCTCGCATCAAGTCGTCATCGTGTGCGGCGAAACCGGCTCGGGCAAGACCACCCAGCTGCCGAAGATCTGCCTCGAGCTGGGTCGCGGGATTGAAGGGCTCATCGGGCACACCCAGCCGCGCAGGATCGCCGCGCGCGCCACCGCCACCCGCGTCGCGCAGGAGCTGAAGACGGAGCTCGGCGGCGCGGTCGGCTACAAGATCCGCTTCACCGATCG
>DATHHZ010000139.1:0-4870 GCA_035316965.1 Burkholderiales bacterium
GCTGCGCGAACTCGGGAGGGAACGGGACGACGCCTGCCAGCATGCCGGTCAATGAAACGGGTGGCGCAGGACGATCGTCTCGTTTCGATCGGCCCCGGTAGAGATCATGTCCACCGGCACCCCGCAGACCGATTGCAGGCGCTCGAGATAGGCGCGCGCCCGCGCGGGCAGCTTGTCGTAGGCGCTCAAGCCCACCGTGCTTTCCTGCCACCCAGGCAGATCTTCGTACATGGGCTCGCAGCGCGCGGCGTCTTCTGCCGCGAGCGGCAGCAGCTCGTGCGGCGCCCCGTCGATGCGGTACCCGGTGCAGAGCCGGACCTTGTCCATGCCGTCGAGCACGTCGAGCTTGGTAATGCAAAGACCGGAGACCCCATTGATCTGGATCGAGCGTCTGAGCGCCGCTGCGTCGAACCAGCCGCAGCGGCGCGCTCGTCCGGTGGTGGCGCCGAATTCCTGGCCACGGGTGCGCAGCAGCTCGCCCGTGCTGTCATGGAGCTCGGTGGGAAAGGGACCCGATCCGACGCGCGTGGTGTACGCCTTGGTGATGCCGAGCACGTAGTGCAGCATCTGCGGTCCGATACCGGCCCCCGCCGCGGCCGCCCCGGCGACGCAGTTGCTCGAAGTCACGTACGGGTAGGTGCCGTGGTCGACATCGAGCAGCGCACCCTGCGCCCCTTCGAACAGCAGGTTTTTGCCGGCGCGATTCGCGTCGTAGAGCGCGCGCGAGACGTCCGCGACCAGCGGTTTCAGCCGCGGCGCGAGCGCAAGCGCTTCGTCCCGCGTCTTGATGAAATCGACCGGCTTCGCGCCCAGGTATTTCGTCAGCACGAAGTTGTGGAAATCGAGGAGCGGCTCGAGCTTCGCGGAGAAGCGCTCGGGCACCAGAAGGTCTCGGATGCGAATGGCGCGGCGCGCGACCTTGTCTTCGTACGCGGGCCCGATACCGCGGCCGGTGGTGCCGATTTTTGCGGCACCCTGCGCCGATTCACGCGCGATGTCGATCGCCGCGTGGTACGGGAGAATGAGAGGGCAGGCCTCGGAGATCCGCAGGCGGGCTGCGACGTCCGCACCCGCGCGAACGAGCTCGTCGATCTCCTCGACCAGCGCCTGCGGCGACAGGACCACGCCGTTGCCGATATAGCAGGTCACGCCCTTCCTGAGGATGCCCGAAGGAACGAGGTGCAGCACGGTCTTCTTGCCGCCGATCACCAGGGTATGCCCGGCGTTGTGCCCGCCCTGGAAGCGCACCACCCCCTGCGCGTGGTCGGTGAGCCAGTCGACCACCTTCCCCTTGCCCTCGTCACCCCACTGGGTGCCTATGACGACGACGTTCTTGGCCACCGTTTCAGCTCTTGCCCAGTTTTCGCACGGTCCACTTGCCGGCGCGCTTGACGAGCGCCCGGTCGCAGTCGGGCTGAACGCCCTCGGCGGCGCGCCCCGGAAGCCCGACCACGACGACCTCCCCGGCGGTTCGCAGCTTGCGGATCGCGGCGGCGAGCCCCGCGTCGTTCGAGTACGGCGCCCGAATGGCGGCCGCTTCCACCTCTTGCGGCGCAGTGCGCGCGAGATCGCGCAGATCCATGCTGAATCCGGTTGCCGGGCGCGCGCGCCCGAATGCCTTGCCGACCTCGTCGTATCGTCCGCCCAGCGCGACCGCGCTGGCCACGCCCGGCGCATAGGCCGCAAACACCACCCCGCTGTGGTAGTGATATCCGCGAAGATCCGCCAAGTCGACCGACACGGGGATTCTGCAGCTTCGGGAGAGAACCTTGAGGTTCCTGAGCGCCGCGTCGATTTCGGGATGCCTAGGCAGCACGCGCCGGGCGCGCTCGAGCGTCGTGTCGTCTCCATAGAGCTCCGGAAGGGCAAGCAATGCCTTGCGTGTCGCTTTCGGCATGGCTTGAGTCACCACGCGCAGCGCCGGCAGATCCTTGCCCTCCAGCGCTTCATACAGTTCCGACTCGAGCTCGGCACCGACCCCGCCGTGTCGGCAAATCGCGCGGAACACGGCGACGTGGCCGATATCGAGGCGCGCCCCGGAAATACCGCACGCGGCCAGCGAGTCGACAAGAAGCTGCTGGATCTCCAGATCGCTCTCGATTCCGGGGTGGCCGTAGATTTCTGCGCCGATCTGCAAGGGCTCCCGAGTCGAGTCGAGACCCCGCGGCCGGGTGAGTAAAACGCTCCCCGCATAACACAGCCGAGTGACGCCTTTCTTGTTCAGAAGGTGTGCATCGATCCGCGCGACCTGGGGCGCGATGTCGGCGCGCACGCCCATCATCCTCCCGGAAAGCTGGTCGACCAGCTTGAAAGTACGGAGATCCAGATCATGCCCGGTGCCCGTCAGCAGCGATTCGAGGTACTCGAGCATGGGGGGAATCACCAGCTGGTACCCGTGCACGCGGAACAGCTCGAGGAGCTTCGCGCGCATTCGTTCGATGCGCTGAGCCTGCGGCGGCAGGATGTCCTCGAATTTTTCCGGAAGGAGCCAGTTGCGCATCAGGTTCCTTCGGAGCTCGCGCGTCTAGCGGATGAAAAACAGGATCAGCAGGCCGACCAGCATCGAGGAAAGCCCGAAAAAACGGATCTGTCCGTCAGTGAACTCCGTGATGCGGCGAAAGGTATCGCGCCACAACGTCGGTAGCAGAAACGGCAGTAAGCCCTCGATAATCAGCATGAGGGCGAATGCCATGAGAAAAGTCGAGCCCATTCACTTGCCGCCCTTTCCCGAGTTTCTGAAATACTTGAAGAACTCGGAATTGGGATCGAGCACGATCACGTCGCTCTTGTTCTTGAAGCTCGCGCGGTAGGCGTCGAGGCTGCGGTAGAAGGCGTAGAACTCGGGGTTCTCGTTGAAGGCGCGCGCGTAGATGGCGGCCGCCCTGGCGTCGCCTTCGCCCTTGACGCGCTGGGCGTCACGGTAGGCTTCGGCGATGATGATCTGGCGCGTGCGGTCGGCTTCGGCGCGGATTTTCTCCGCCAAGGAGAAGCCCTGCGAGCGCGAATCGGCTGCAACGCTCTTGCGCTCCGCGTCCATGCGTCGATAGACGGCTTCGCTGACCTCCTGCGGCAGCTCGATGCGCTTGAGCCGCACGTCGACGATCTGCACGCCGATCTTGGCGACGTCGTCCTCCACCTTCTCGCGCACGATGCGCATGATGTCGTCGCGCTCGCCCGACACGACGTCGTGCACGGTGCGCTTGCCGAACTCTTCGCGCAGTGCCGCGTTCACCGTCTGCGACAGCCGCGTCTGAGCGCGCTGCTCGTCCCCCTGGACGCTGATGTAGTACTGCTTCATGTCCTGGATGCGCCACTTGACGAAGGAGTCGACCAGGACGTTCTTCTTCTCCGAGGTGATGAAGCGCTCGGTGTCGGGCGTATCCAGCGTCAGGATTCGCTTGTCGAAATAGCGCACGTTCTGGATCAGCGGGATCTTGACATACAGGCCGGGCTCGTCGATCAGTTCCTTGATCTCGCCGAGCTGGAACACGATGGCCCGCTGGCGCTGATCCACGGTGAACGCGGACAGGGCTGCGAGTCCGATCACGCCTGCGATTATCGCGAGGACGATTCCGGAGCGGCTGCTCATGGCCGTTCGCCCCGTTCGCGCCCACGCAGCGCGTCGCGGGAGCGGGCGCCGGCATCCGGTGCCGGCGGCGGCTCGGTGACCCGGGAAGGGGCCGACGACGCCTGCCCCTCCGGTTGCGCGATCGCCGTCGACATCTGGATGATCTTGTCGAGGGGAAGATACAGCAGATTGCTCCCCGCCTTGGCGTCGATCAGGATCTTGGCGACGCTCGACAAAATCTGCTGGATGGTATCGAGATAAAGACGCTCGCGCGTCACTCCCGGCGCCTTGTTGTACTCGACCAGGATCTGCCTGAAGCGCGCCGCTTCACCCTCGGCGTTCGCGATTACGCTCTGGCGGTAACCATTGGCCTCCTCCGTCAACCGCGAGGCGGTGCCGCGCGCTTTGGGGACGACGTCGTTGAAATACGCCTGCCCCTCGTTTTTTTGCCGCTCGAGGTCCTGCTTGGCGCGTACCGCGTCGTCGAAGGCGGCCTGCACCTGCTCCGGCGGCTGCGCGTTCTGCATGGTCACCTTGCTGATCGAGATGCCCGTCTTGTAGCGGTCGAGGATCTGCTGCATCAGGGTCTGCGCTGCCACCGCGATCTGCTCGCGGCCCTCGTAGAGCACGAAGTCCATTTTGCTCTTGCCGACGATCTCCCGGAACGCGCTTTCCGCGGCCTGCAGCACCGTGTCTTCGGGACGGCGGTTGGTAAACAGGTAGTCCACCGGATCCTTCAGGATGTACTGGACCGCGAATTGGATATCGGTAATGTTTTCGTCGTCCGTCAGCATGAGCGATTCGCGCAGAACCTTGGTCTTGACATTGTTGCGATAGCCCACCTCGACGGTGCGCACCCCGGTCAGATCGACGATCTCGTTGCCCTGAATGGGATACGGTATGCGCCAGTGCAGTCCCGCGGTGGTCACCTCGGAGAACTTCCCGAAGGTGAGTATGACCCCCCGCTGACCTTCCACGACGATGTAGAAGCCGCTCGCGAGCCAGGCGACGAGCACGACCAAGGCGATCAGCCCTGCTCCGCCGCTCAACTGCCGGACGCTCGGCGGTTCACCCGGATCCCCCTCTCCTCCACGGCGCCGACCGAACAGGCCGTTCAGCTTTTGGTTGAACCTGCGCCACATCTCGTCGAGATCGGGCGGCCCCTCGTTGCCTCCGCCTCGCTTACCCCATTGCGGGTCGTTCAATGACATGAGAATCCTACGTTGTGGTCGCTTGGCCCAGTTTCTTCGAATCTGTCGGTTTCGGCGGGCACGCCGGAGATGTCCTCGAGGCTGTTGCCTC
>DATHHZ010000140.1:0-6496 GCA_035316965.1 Burkholderiales bacterium
TACCGCGCCTACTTCGTCGACGACGTCGACATTTCCGCCGTGGACAACGCCGTCTCGGTCTGCGCGAAGCTCGGCCTCGCGGCCGACGAAGTCCGCACCGGCATCAGCGATCAGGCGATCAAAGACCGCACCAGGACCGAAGTGGACAAAGCGATTGCCCGCGGCGCTTTCGGTTCGCCCTACATCTTCGTCGACGGCGAGCCCTTCTGGGGCTCGGACAGGCTGGATCAGATCGACAGATGGCTTGCCACCGGCGGCTGGTGAAATGCCCGTCATCAAGAGCAAGCTGAACCCGCGCTCGGAGGAATTCCAGCAGAACGCCGGGGCGTTGGCCGCGCTGGTCGCCGATCTGCGCGCCAAGGTCAAGCGCGCCGCGCAAGGCGGCGACGAGCCGGCGCGCGCCAAGCACACGGCCCGCGGAAAACTGCTGCCGCGCGAGCGCTTGCGCTTGCTGCTCGACCCAGGCTCGCCGTTCCTCGAGCTTTCGCAGCTCGCCGCTTTCGGCATGTACGAGGACGAAGCGCCGGGCGCCGGCATCATCACCGGCGTCGGCCGCGTCTCGGGCAAGGAGTGCGTGGTGGTCGTGAACGACGCCACGGTCAAGGGTGGAACCTACTACCCCATCACGGTGAAGAAGCACCTGCGCGCGCAGGAGATCGCGCTTCAGAACCGGCTTCCCTGCCTCTACCTCGTCGACTCGGGCGGCGCGTTCCTGCCGGAACAGGACAAGGTCTTTCCCGACCGTGAGCACTTCGGCCGCATCTTCTACAACCAGGCGATCATGTCGGCTGCCGGAGTTCCGCAGATCGCCGCGGTGATGGGCTCGTGCACTGCGGGCGGTGCTTACGTCCCCGCGATGTCCGACGAATCCATCATCGTCAAGGGACAGGGAACGATTTTTCTCGGCGGGCCGCCGCTCGTGAAAGCCGCGACCGGGGAAATCGTCTCTCCGGAAGAGCTCGGCGGAGCGGAGGTGCACGCGCGACAATCGGGCGTCGCCGATCACTACGCGCAGAACGACCTCCACGCCCTCGCGATCGCTCGCGCTATCGTCGCCAACCTCGGCAACGCGAAAAACGTGAGCCTCGCCCTGCGCGAGCCGGCCGAGCCGCTCTACCCCGCCGACGAACTGCACGGGATCATCCCCGAAGACAAGCGCAAACCCTACGACGTCCGCGAGGTGGTTGCGCGCATCGTCGACGGAAGCGAGCTCGACGAGTTCAAGGCGGACTACGGCACCACCTTGGTGACCGGGTTCGCGCGCATCTGGGGCTACCCGATCGGCATCGTCGCGAACAACGGAATCCTGTTTTCCGAATCTGCGCTGAAAGGCACGCACTTCATCGAGCTCGCCAGCCAGCGCGGGGTTCCGCTTATTTTCCTCCAGAACATCACAGGCTTCATGGTGGGGAAAAAGTACGAGGCGGGCGGCATCGCCAAGGACGGCGCCAAGATGGTGACGGCGGTCGCATGCAGCCGGGTGCCGAAATTCACCGTCATCATCGGCGGCTCGTTCGGCGCAGGCAACTACGGCATGTGCGGGCGCGCTTTCGGACCGCGCTTCCTTTGGATGTGGCCGAACGCCCGCATCTCGGTGATGGGCGGGGAGCAGGCGGCTTCCGTCCTCGCCACGGTGAAGCGGGATGGCATCGAGGCGAAGGGCGGCGCCTGGAGCAAGGCGGAGGAGGAGGAGTTCAAGCGTCCCATCCTCGACCAGTACGAGCGGCAGGGGCACCCCTACTACGCCACCGCGCGGCTTTGGGACGATGGAGTGATCGCGCCCGAGGAAACGCGCCGCACCCTGGCGCTTGCGATCTCGGCGTCCCTCAACGCACCGATCGAGGAAACCCGGTTCGGCGTTTTTCGAATGTAGAGGAAACCCTGATGTCCATCCACCGCGCAACAACAGAATGGCAAAGGAACGGGATGCCGTTCGAGCTCGCCACGTACAGCCGTGCCCATCGCATCGAGTTCGAGCCCACCGTACGGCTCGAGGGAAACGCTGCAAAGGAGAACATTCCGCCCGGCGCGCCGCACGCGCAGGGTGCCGATCCGGAGCAGCTTTTCGTCGCCTCGCTTTCAGCCTGTCACATGCTGTGGTTCGTGAGCCTGGCCTCGACGATGAAGCTGATCGTCAACCGCTACGTCGACGAGGCCGAAGGCGTGCTCGAAAAGAATCCCGAAGGCCGCATGGCGATGACGCGAGTCACCCTTCGGCCCGCGGTCGAATTCGCTGCGCCGCCCTCGCCGGCGGTGCTCGCCAAACTGCACCACAAAGCCCACGAGAAATGCTTTATCGCCAATTCGGTGCGGACCCAGGTGATTGTCGAACCGCGCTAGCGATTCGCGCAAGAGCTCCATTCCGAGGAGGAGGCATGAGGCACGAAACCATCGAAATCCAGTCCGGCCTGGGCGTCGCCGTACTTTGGCTCAACCGGCCCGACGTGCGCAACGCCTTTAACGACACGATGATCGCCGAGCTCACCGCCGCCTTCGGCGAGCTGGAGCGGGATCCGGCAGTGCGCGCAGTGGTGCTTGCGGGCCGCGGCAAGGTGTTCTGTGCCGGCGCGGACCTGAACTGGATGAAGAGAATGGGCGAGGTGGATTTCGACGAGAACCGCAAAGACGCGATGGCCTTTGGCGCCATGCTCAACCGGCTGCACGCGCTCGCGAAGCCGACGGTCGCGCGCGTGCACGGCGCCGCGTTCGCGGGGGGCATGGGGCTCATTGCCGCTTGCGACATCGCGGTCGCATCGACCGACACCGAGTTCTGCGTGTCCGAAGTACGCTTGGGCCTCACCCCGGCGACCATCAGTCCCTATGTTCTCGCCGCGATGGGCGAACGCGCCGCGCGCCGCTATTTCCTCACCGCCGAGCGCTTCCCGGCCGCGGAGGCGTACCGCATCGGCTTCGTGCAGGAGTTGGCGCAGCCTACCGAGCTGGACGCAACGGTGAACGCGATCCTGGGCGAGCTCGTTCAGGGCGCGCCGGGGGCGCACGCTGCAACCAAGGAATTGATCCACGCGGTCGCGAAGCGGCCGATCACACCCGAGACGAGGGCCGATATGGCGGGTCGCATCGCCAGTGCACGGGCGTCCGAGGAAGGCAGAGAAGGCGTGCGCGCCTTCCTCGAGAAGCGCAAGCCCGCCTGGATGCCGCAGGCGATGAAAAAGGGCGCCAAGAAGAAAAAATAGGGCGCGTCCTGTGTTCGCCAAAATCCTGATCGCTAACCGCGGCGAAATCGCCTGCCGCGTGGCGAGGACCGCGCGCCGCATGGGCATAGCAACGGTCGCCGTGTACTCGGACGCCGACGCGCAATCGCGCCACGTCGCGCTCGCCGACGAGGCGTTTCGCATCGGCCCGCCGGAGGCAAAGGACAGCTACCTGCGCGGCGATCGGATCGTCGAGGCGGCGATGAGCTCGGGTGCTTCGGCCATCCACCCGGGCTACGGCTTCCTCTCCGAGAACGCGGAATTCGCCGAGCGCTGCGAGCGCGCGGGAATCGCGTTCGTCGGCCCGCCGCCGCAGGCTATCCGCGCCATGGGCGACAAATCCTCGGCGAAAGCCATCATGGAAAAGGCCGGAGTGCCGCTCGTGCCCGGCTATCACGGCGGCAATCAGTCTCCCGACTTCCTTCTCGATCAAGCCGTGCGCATCGGGTTTCCGGTTCTAATCAAGGCCGCGGCCGGCGGCGGCGGCAAAGGCATGCGCGCGGTCGAGCACAAGGCGGAGTTCGACGCGGCGCTCGCCGCCTGCCGGCGCGAAGCTTTGTCGGCTTTCGGCGACGAGCGCGTACTGCTGGAAAAATATCTCGACCGTTCTCGGCACATCGAGATTCAGGTGTTCGCCGACCGGCAAGGCGGCTGTCTGTCGCTCTTTGAGCGCGACTGCTCGATGCAGCGGCGCCATCAAAAAGTGCTCGAAGAGGCGCCCGCGCCTGGCATGACCGAAGAGCGCCGCGGCGAGATGAGCAAGGCCGCGCTGGCGGCCGCGAAAGCCGTCGGCTACGTCGGCGCGGGAACCGTCGAGTTCCTCGTCGATCGCGCGGGGGCGTTTTATTTCATGGAGATGAACACGCGGCTTCAGGTCGAGCACCCGGTCACCGAAATGATCACCGCCCTCGATCTGGTCGAATGGCAGATTCGGGTCGCTGCAGGCGAAAAGCTCCCACTCGCCCAGAAGGACCTGCGCATCAGCGGCCACGCGATCGAAGCACGCGTCTACGCCGAGGATCCGCGCCGCGATTTCCTCCCGGCTTCGGGTCGCATCGTGCACTTGGGACTGCCCGCGGAATCCGAGAACGTGCGCGTCGATACGGGCGTGAGACCGGGCGACGAGATCACGGTCTACTACGACCCCATGATCGCCAAGCTCATCGTCCGGGATAGTGATCGCCCCGCGGCGCTCGAGCGAATGCGCAAGGCGCTCGGGGAATTCGAGGTCGCGGGCCCGGTCACCAATCTCGGATTTCTCTACCGGCTCGTGCAAGATCGAGATTTCGTCGCCGCCGATTTCGATACGGGCCTGATCGAGCGCCATCGCTCGGAGCTTCTCGCCCCTTCGGCTCCGGCAGGCGAGGAGGCGCTGACACTTGCAGCCCTGACGGCATTGTCGCAGCTCGACGCCGGCGAGGCGCGACGCCCGGGCGACCCGTTTTCGCCTTGGAGCCTAGCCGACGCCTGGCGCGCGAACCAGGACAGCGCTCGGCTCCTTGTCTTCCTGGAAGGCGAAAACCGGCACGCGGTCACTGCACGCCGCCGAGGGGAAGGTTTCGAACTCGAATTCGCCGACAGTCGGCGCCAAGTCAAAAGCTACCGGCGCGAGGACCGCAGGTTGACGGTGCACCTCGACGATGCCACTGTCGCGGGCAGCGTGGTCCGCCTGGACAGCCGTATCGAGGTGTTCCTGCCCGGGAGGCATCACATCCTGGAAATGCACGATCCGCTGCGTCAGGACCTGGCGGTCGAGTCGAGCGCGGGCGATCTCGAGGCCCCGATGCCGGGCAAGATCATCGCGATCCTCGTCGGAACCGGCGACCGGGTGGAGAAAGACGTACCCCTGCTGATACTCGAAGCGATGAAGATGGAGCACACCATCCGGGCACCCGCGCGGGGCCGGATCGCGCGGATCCTTTGCCGGGTAGACGAGCAGGTCGGCGAGGGGACTGAGTTGATCGAGTTCGAGGCGGAGTCGTGAGTCTCCCGAGGAAAGTGAGGATCGTCGAGGTGGGTCCCCGCGACGGCCTGCAGAACGAAGCGAGGCGGGTTCCGACCGAGATCAAGATCGAGCTCATCCATCGCCTCGCCGACGCAGGCCTGCTCGCGGTCGAAGCGACCGCCTTCGTTTCGCCGAAATGGGTTCCGCAGATGTCCGACAGCGCGCAGGTCATGGCCGGCCTTCGCAGGAAGCCGGGCGTGGCCTACCCGGTGCTCGTACCAAACCTGCAGGGCTTCGAAGCGGCGTGCGCCGCGGGCGCAGAAGAGGTCGCCGTATTCGGTGCCGCCTCCGAGACGTTTAGCCGGAGGAACATCAACTGCAGCATCGCGCAGAGCCTCGAACGCTTCGCCCCCGTCGTCAAGGCTGCGCGGGCACGCAAGATGCGCGTGCGCGGCTACATTTCCTGCGCGGCCGGCTGTCCCTACGAAGGCGAGGTGAAGCCGCAGGCGGTGGCCGCCGTCGCCGAGAAACTCTACAAGATGGGCTGCTACGAGATTTCGCTGGGCGACACGATCGGCGTCGGAACACCCAGAAAGATTCGCCGCATGATCGAAGCGGTCGCCGCAAGAGTGCCCGTCGAAAAGCTCGCCGGTCATTACCACGACACCTACGGCCAGGCGCTGGCCAACATCTACGCGTCGCTCGAGCTCGGCGTGAAGACTTTCGACAGCTCGGTGGCGGGCCTGGGCGGCTGTCCGTACGCCAAGGGAGCAACCGGCAACGTCGCCACCGAAGACGTGATCTACATGCTGGAGGGCCTGGGCATTCGTACCGGTGTCGATCTGACCCGGCTGCGACAGGCCGGCAAGTTCATCTGCGCGGAACTCGAGCGCGAGCCGGATTCGAAAGTGGCACGCGCGCTCGCGGCGAAGGATTCATGAACCAGGACACACGGCCCGGCGGCGACGTTCCCTCCCCGTGCAACAACGTGTGCCGAATGAACCCGGATACGGGCCTGTGCGAAGGCTGCTTTCGCACGCTCGACGAGATCGCCGCCTGGTCCGCCATGAGCGACGCCGAGAAGCGCGCGGTGCTGGCGCAGTTGCCCGCGAGACGGACACCACGATGAAACTGCCCGAAAGCATTCAGGTCATGGAGCGCGGCTGGCTCTCCTCCAACAACGTCGTGCTGCATGCGCGCACCGGCGCTGTGGTCGTCGATTCGGGCTACGGCGCCCACGTACCGCAGACGCTGGCGCTCCTCGAACACGTCCTTGCGGGGAAAAAGCTCGCGCGCCTCGTCAATACGCACTGCCATTCCGATCACATGGGCGGCAACG
>DATHHZ010000141.1:0-4102 GCA_035316965.1 Burkholderiales bacterium
CAGCTTCCCGGCGCCAGCCCCGGGGTCATGGCGGCGACGGTGGCGACGCCGCTCGAGCGCGCGCTCGGCCGCATCGCCGGGGTCACCGAGATCACTTCGTCCTCGTCGCTCGGCAGCTCGCGCGTCACGCTGCAGTTCGACCTCGATCGCGACATCGACGGCGCCGCGCGCGACGTGCAGGCCGCGATCAACGCGGCGAGGAGCCAGTTGCCCACGAGCCTTCCGCGCAACCCCACCTACCGCAAGGTGAATCCGGCGGATGCGCCGATCATGATCCTTTCGCTCACTTCCGACACGCTGGACCGGGGCGAAATGTACGACGCGGCTTCCACCATCCTCGCCCAGAAGATCTCCCAGGCCGAAGGCGTCGGCCAGGTGACGGTGGGCGGCGCATCACTCCCCGCGGTGCGAGTCGAGCTGAACCCGATGACCCTGAATAAGTACGGCATCGGGCTGGACGAGGTGCGAACAGCGCTCGCCGCCGCCAACGCCAACCGCCCCAAGGGCTCGGTCGAGCTGGGGGATCGCCACTGGCAGATCATGGCCGACGACCAAGCGAAGAAGGCAAGCCAGTACGTCCCGCTGATCGTCTCCTACCGCAACGGCGCCGCGGTGCGCCTTTCGGACGTCGCCGAGGTCGTCGATTCGGTGGAAGACCTGCGCAACGCAGGCATCGCCAACGGCAAGCCCTCGGTGCTCGTCATCATCAACCGGCAGCCGAACGCCAACATCATCGAGACGACCGAGCGCGTCCGCGAGCTCCTGCCGCTGCTGCAGGCGTCGATTCCGAGCACGATCAACCTGGAAGTCGTGCTCGAGCGCACCAGTACCATCCGCGCTTCTCTGCGCGAGGTCGAGAGGACGCTTGTCATCGCGATCGCGCTCGTGATCATGGTGGTGTTCCTGTTCCTGCGCAACGCGCGCGCGACCCTGATCCCGGCGGTCGCCGTTCCGGTCTCTCTGGTGGCCACGTTCGGCGTGATGTACCTCGCAGGCTTCAGCCTCAACAACCTGTCGCTTATGGCGCTCACCATCGCCACTGGTTTCGTCGTGGACGACGCGATCGTGGTGCTGGAGAACGTTTCCCGCCACATCGAGCGCGGCATGCCGCCGTTCCAGGCGGCGCTCAAAGGCGCGCGCGAAGTGAGCTTCACCGTGGTCTCGATGAGCATCTCCCTGATCGCGGTGTTCATCCCGATCCTCTTCATGGGCGGCGTCGTCGGGCGCCTGTTCCGCGAGTTCGCCGTGACGCTCTCGGCCGCGATCCTGGTGTCGCTCGCGGTTTCGTTGACGATGACGCCGATGATGTGCGCGCGATTGCTCAAGCCGGTCAGCGAGCGCAAGCCCGGGCGCATCTTTCTCGCGAGCGAGCGCGTGTTCCGATGGATGCTCGCCGAGTACGAGGCGAGCCTCGCGTGGGCGCTGCGCCACTCGCGCCTGATGATGCTGATTCTCGCCGCCACCATAGGGCTGAACGTCTATCTTTACATCCACATCCCGAAGGGCTTCTTCCCTCAGCAGGACGTCGGGCGCATGATCGGCTCGATCCAGGCGGACCAGGGCATCTCGTTCCAGGCGATGCGCCAGAAGCTCGCCGACTTCATCGAGATCGTGCGCAGCGACCCGGCGGTCGAGAACGTCGTCGGCTTCACCGGCGGCGGCCAGCGCAATTCCGGCTTCATGTTCATCACGCTGAAGCCCGTGAGAGAGCGCAAGGTCAGCGTCGACCAGGTGATCGCGCGACTTCGTCCCAAGCTCCTGCAGGAGCCTGGCGCGAATCTCTTTCTCGTGCCGGTGCAAGACCTGCGCATGGGCGGGCGGCAGGCCAACGCGCAGTACCAGTTCACGCTGCAGGCCGATGAGCTGGCGGATCTGCGGCTCTGGGAGCCGCGTGTGCGCCAGGCGCTCGCGCAACTGCCCGAGATCGCCGACGTCAACACCGACCAGCAGGACAAGGGCCTGCAGACGACGCTCGTCATCGACCGCGCCACCGCCGCGCGCCTCGGGATCACCACGCGAATGATCGACCAGACTCTCTACAACGCGTTCGGCCAAGCGCAGGTCTCGACCATCTATTCGACGCTCAACCAGTACCACGTGGTGATGGAGGTCGCGCCGCAGTACTGGCAGGGCCCGGAAGCGCTGAAGAACATCTACGTGCTCTCGCCCACTCGCGGTCAGGTGCCGCTCTCCGCGATCGCGCGCTACGAGCCCACCACGGCGCCGCTTTCCGTCAACCACCAGAGCCAGTTCGTCGCCTCGACGATCTCGTTCAACCTGGCGCTCGGCGTGTCGCTGGGCGAGGCGGCCGACGCGATCAACCAGGCGACGGTGCAGCTCGGCGTGCCGACCACCGTGCACGGCAGTTTCCAGGGGACGGCGCGCGCTTTCAGGCAGTCGCTCGACAGCCAGCCCTGGCTGATCCTCGCCGCGCTCGTCACCGTCTACATCGTGCTCGGCATCCTATACGAGAGCTATATCCATCCGATCACGATCCTCTCGACCCTGCCCTCGGCGGGCGTCGGCGCGCTGCTCGCGCTGATGGCGTTTCGCACCGAGTTCAGCATCATCGCGCTGATCGGCGTAATCCTCCTGATCGGCATCGTGAAAAAGAACGCCATCATGATGATCGACTTCGCGATCGAAGCCGAACGCAGCGAAGGCAAGAGCCCCGAAGCGGCGATTTTCCAGGCGTGCCTGCTGCGCTTCCGCCCGATCATGATGACCACGATGGCCGCGATGCTGGGTGCCGTGCCGCTTGCGATCGGCTTCGGAGACGGCGCCGAGTTTCGCCGGCCGCTTGGCATCGCTATCGTCGGCGGTTTGATCGTAAGCCAGCTGCTCACGCTCTATACGACGCCGGTGGTGTACCTGTACCTCGACCGCTTCCGGTTGTGGTGCCGGCGCGCGGCAGGGCGCACGCGCGGAGCCGCGCTGGGGACGTCGTGAAGCCAGGCACGCTCGCATTTCTCGTCGTCTCCGCGCTCGCAGGTTGCGCGGTCGGGCCCGACTACAAGCGGCCGGAGGTCGAGATCACCTCAGCCTACAAGGAGGCGGGGGAGTGGAAGGTCGCCCAGCCGCAGGACGATCTCGACCGCGGCAAATGGTGGGGAGTGTTCGGTGATCCGCAGCTCGACGCGCTCGTCGGGCAGGTCGAAGTATCGAATCAGAACGTCCTGGTCGCGGAAGCGCAGTTCCGGCGCGCGCTGGCCCTGGTTGCGTCCTCGCGCGCGGCGTACTTTCCAACGCTCGATGCCGACGCTTCGGTGGTTCGCAGCCGCTCGCCCACGGGGGTGATCGGCGGCACGACCGCCGGCCGCATCATTACCAACCGCTCCGCAAGCCTCAACTCCGGATGGGAGGCGGACTTGTGGGGGCGCCTGCGCCGCGCCGTCGAATCGAACGAAGCAGGCGCGCAGGCAAGTGCCGCGGATCTCGCGGCAGCGCGCCTCTCGGCACAGGCTGAGCTCGCTTCCAGCTATTTCCAGCTGCGCATCCTGGACGCGCAGAAGCAGTTGCTCCAGGACACCGTCGCGGCGTTCCAGAAGTCGCTCGATCTTACGAAGAATCGATACGACGCGGGCGTCGCGGCGAAGGTCGATCTGGTGCAAGCCGAGACGCAGCTCAAGAGCACGCAGGCCCAGGCGATCGATACGGGGGTGCAACGCGCGCAGCTGGAGCACGCGATCGCGGTCCTCATCGGCAAGGCGCCCGCGGAATTCTCGATTGCGGCTGCGCCGCTGGCAGCAGCGATGCCCCGGGTTCCGACGGGTTTGCCCTCCGAGCTGCTCGAGCGCCGGCCCGACGTCGCGGCCGCGGAGCGCCGCGTCGCCGCCGCCAACGCGCAAATCGGCGTGGCGAAGGCGGCTTATTTCCCGTCGCTGACCTTGTCGGCATCGTACGGCTCGCGCAGCGCCGACGCCTCGCAATGGTTCACGATGCCGAGCCGCTTCTGGTCGATCGGTCCGGCGCTCGCGCAATCGATTTTCGACGCGGGGCTGCGCCGGGCGCAGACCGAGCAGGCGATCGCGGGCTACGACGCGACCGTCGCGGAATACCGCCAGGCCGTGCTCGCCGGCTTTCAGGAGGTCGAGGACAACCT
>DATHHZ010000142.1:0-3347 GCA_035316965.1 Burkholderiales bacterium
GGCTGATTTCCAATACCTGGAGGAATTTCTATACTCCGGACCGCGGCGACGTCTTCGCGGGGTTCCGCACCTGCCCGATCGAGTGAAGTCCATCCACTCCAAGGACAACCCGCAGATCAAGGCCCTGATCAAGCTCGCCGGATCGTCGCGGGAGCGGCGCAGGACCGGCACCACGCTTCTGGAGGGCGAGCATCTGGTGCGGGCGTATCAGGAGAGCGGCGGCACGGCGGAAATGATCCTCGCGAGCGAGAGCGCGCTCGCAAGGCCGGAGGTCCGCAGCCTTTTCGAAAACGTCGCCGCCAAGTCACGCCTGGTCCTCGCGGATGCGCTTCTCGCACGGGTGTCTCAACTCGTGAGCTCGGCAGGCCTTGCGGCGGTCATCCGGACGCCCCTGCCGAATCCGGCGCCGCAGGGTATTTCGAGCTGTCTGTTGCTGGAAAATATCCAGGATCCAGGAAACCTGGGATCGATCCTTCGGACTGCGGTGGCGGCCGGCGTGCCGCACGTCTTCCTCTCCAAGAACTCCGTGTTCGCGTGGTCGCCCAAGGTCATCCGCGCCGGCATGGGCGCGCACTTCTTCCTGTCGATCTTCGAGGGCGTCGATGTCGATGAATTCGCGCATTCATTCCGCGGCTCGGTGGTTGCCATGGAACCGCGCGCCGAAGCCTCGCTCTACGACCTCGATCTCAGGGGACCGGTCGCCTGGGTGTTCGGCAACGAGGGCGCCGGATTGTCCGAGAGCGTCCGACGCCTCGCCACCCACCGGGCACGCATCCCCATGCCCGGACCCGCTGAATCGCTGAATGTCGCCGCGGCGGTCGCAATCTGCCTGTTCGAGCAGATTCGTCAACGGAGCCTCAGTACGCCCGCCGTTCCAGCTTGAACTCCTGCATGATCGTCGTGGCGATTTCCTCGATCGATTTCGCCGTCGAATTCGCCCAGCGTATGCCTTCGCGCGACATCAGTTTTTCCGCCTGCTGCACTTCGTAGCGGCAATTCTCCAGATCGGCGTACTTGCTGTTGGGCCGACGCTCGTTGCGGATCTCCCGCAGCCGCTCCGGTGCGATGGACAGGCCGTACAGTTTGCGGCGGTAGCTCTGGAGCGCGGTGGGCAGGCTCATCCGGTCGAAGTCCTCCGGAATGAGCGGGCAATTCGCCGCCCGGATTCCGAATTGCAGCGACAAATACAGGCTGGTCGGCGTCTTGCCGCTGCGCGACACTCCGACCAGGATCACGTCTGCCTTGTCGAGGTCCCTGGATGACGCCCCATCGTCGTGGGCGAGGGCGAAATTGATCGCGTCGATGCGGTGGGTGTAGCCCTTTTCGTCCCGCGCGCTGTGGGACCGGCCGATCGTGTGGGTGGACTTGGCTCCGAATTCCGCTTCCAGAGGGTCGAGAAAACTCTCGAAGAAATCCAGCACGAACGCCTCGGCCTTGCGCACGGTTTCGCGTATCTCGGCGTTGACCAGCGTGGTGAATACGACCGGTCGGCCATTGCCCGAAACGGCTGCCTCGTTGATCCGTGACACGCAGGCTTCGGCCTTCGCGACCGAGTCGATGAAGGGGACGGTCATTTGGTCGAATTCGATGCCGTCGAACTGCGTAAGCAGGCTGTGGCCGAGCATCTCGACCGTGATTCCGGTGCCGTCGGAGACGAAGAAGACGGTTCGGCGGCGGTCGGGCATGAAAAGGGGCCGGGCGGGGTATTTTGGCTGCGCGAGGAATGCGCTCCCTGTAACATAACGGTTTCAAGATGATCCTTCAACCGCGGCGAAGGACCGCTCCCATGGCTCGGCTCAAATACGTGGTGAATTTCGATCGGCTCGGAATGCGAGACATCGAGCAGGTCGGGGGGAAAAACGCATCGCTGGGCGAGATGATAGTCCAGCTCTCCAAGGCGGGAATCCGGGTCCCCGGCGGTTTCGCCACCACGGCCGATGCTTTCCGGGAGTTCCTCGATGGGAGCGCCCTCGCTGTCCGCATCGAAGCGCGGCTCAAGGGGCTCGATGCCGACGACGTAGAGGCGCTCGGGCGCTGCGGAGCGGAGATCCGCGGCTGGATCGAGGCGACGCCACTTCCGAAGCAGCTCAAGTCCGAGGTAGCCCAGGCGTACAAGGAGCTGACCGGGGGCGACGAGAGCGTGTCGGTGGCGGTGCGTTCCAGCGCCACCGCGGAGGACTTGCCCGACGCCTCCTTCGCCGGCCAGCAGGAAACCTTCCTCAATATCCGCGGCCTCGCCAACGTCATGGCCGCGCTCAAGCAGGTGTTCGCCTCGCTCTACAACGACCGCGCCATTTCGTACCGGATCCACAAGGGATTCGGGCATTCCTCGGTCGCGCTTTCGGCGGGCGTGCAGCGCATGGCGCGCAGCGATCTGGGTGCAAGCGGCGTGATGTTCACCCTCGATACCGAATCCGGCTTCCGCGATGTCGTATTCATCACCGCGTCTTGGGGTCTGGGCGAGTTGGTCGTGCAAGGCGCGGTCAACCCAGACGAGTTCTACGTCCACAAGCCGATGCTGCGCGGCGGCAAGTTTCCTGTGATCCGGCGCAGCCTCGGCTCGAAATTGCAGAAGATGGTATTTGCCGACGGGGCTCAAGCGGGCCTCTCGGTAAAGACCGTGGATGTGTCCGAGGCCGAGCGCAACCGCTTCTCCTTGAGCGACGAGGACGCGATCGAGCTCGCGCGCTCTGCACTGAAGATCGAGGAGCACTACCAGCGGCCCATGGATATCGAGTGGGCGAAGGACGGCGCGGACGGCAGGATCTACATCCTGCAGGCGAGGCCCGAAACCGTGAAATCCCGCAAATCGGCAGAAGGGCAGGAGCGCTTCCTCTTGAAGCAGAAATCCGAAGTGCTCGCCTCCGGCCGCGCGATCGGTCACAAGATCGGGGCGGGCATCGTGCGCGTGGTCAAGGACGCCTCGGAGATGGGGCGCATCAAACCCGGCGACATCATCGTGACCGACATGACCGACCCCAACTGGGAGCCGGTGATGAAGCGTGCCGCGGCCATCGTCACCAACCGCGGCGGCCGCACCTGCCACGCCGCGATCATCGCCCGCGAGCTCGGCATCCCCGCGGTGGTCGGGTGCGGCGATGTCACCGCTAGGCTCAAGGACGGGGAGCCCTGCACCGTGTCCTGTGCCGAAGGCGACACCGGAAAGGTCTACCGCGGCATCCTCGAGATCGAAGTGACCTCGCGAGAGTACGGCGAAATGCCGAAATGCCCCGTCAAGATCACGATGAATATCGGCAATCCGAACCTCGCCTTCGACTTCCAGGCGCTGCCCAACTGGGGGGTCGGTCTCGCCCGCCTCGAGTTCGTGATCAACAACATGATCGGCG
>DATHHZ010000143.1:0-2626 GCA_035316965.1 Burkholderiales bacterium
TAGACGTCGAAGCCACGACTGACTCCGTCGATCGTGTAGTAGGGATCGGTGAAGGAAAACGCGGCGACCTTGTTGACGGATCCGGTGGCGACTTGCACGCCCACGGTGTTGCCGGTCCCGAAAAAATTACTCTGTTGAACGGAGGCCTGAACGATGAATTTATCGACGCTGGAAAAACCCACGCCGAGCAGCACCGCGCCGGTGGGTTTCTCCTTGACCCGCACGGCGACGTCGACCTGATCGGTCGTGCCGGGCACCGCCGGAGTCTCGACCTCGACTTCGCTGAAATAACCCGTCTTGTCGATCCGCTGCTTGGAGAGCTGCAGCTTCTGGCTGTCGAAAAAACTGCCCTCTAGCTGGCGCATCTCGCGACGCACCACCTCGTCGCGGGTGCGTGTGTTTCCGACTACGCTGATCCGCCGGACGTAGACGCGCCGCCCGGGGTCGATCAGAAAAGTGAAGCTGACCTTGCGCTTTTCCTTGTTGATATCGGGATTCGCATTGACGTTGGCAAAAGCATAGCCGTCCCGCCCCAGCCTCTCGGTAATCGCCTTGCTCGACTCGGTGAGCTTTTCCCTGGAAAACGTTTCGCCCGGTTTGATCGTGATCAACGAGCGAAGCTCCGCCTCGGGGACGAGCAAGTCTCCCCCCAGCTTCACGTCGCCGACCTCGAATTTCTCGCCCTCGGTGATGTTGACCGTGATGTAGATGTCGTGACGATCGGGGGAAATCGAGACCTGGGTGGAGTCGATATTGAACTCGAGGTAGCCTGCGTTCAGGTAATACGAACGCATCGATTCGAGGTCGGCTTGAAGTTTTTGCCTGGAGTATTGGTCGTTCTTCGAAAACCAGGTGAACCAGCCGGGGGTGCGCAGCTGGAGTACGCCGAGCAGCTCCTCCTCGGAAAATGCGCGATTACCTACGATGTTGATTCTCTTGATCTTCGCGACTTCCCCCTCGTTCACATTGAAATTGATCGCGACCCGGTTGCGTTCGAGCGGCGTGACGGTCGTGGTGACCTCCACGCCGTAAAGACCACGGGTCAGATACTGGCGTTTGAGCTCCTGCTCGGCCTGATCGAGCAAGGCACGGTCGAATATGCGGCCTTCCTGGAATCCGACGTCGCGCAGCCCTTGCTTGACCTTGTCCTTTTCGAATTCCTTCATCCCGACAAAATCGATCGAAGCGATGGCCGGCCGCTCTTCGAGAATCACGATCAGCACGTTTCCCTGCACCTCGAGCCTGACGTCCCGAAAGAATCCGGTGGCGAACAAGGACCGAATGGCCCCCGCAGCCTTTTCGTCAGTCATCGTGTCGCCGACTTTGATGGGGAGATAGCTGAAGACCGTTCCCGCCTCGATGCGTTGGATGCCCTCGACGCGAATGTCCCGCACGACGAAGGGTCCGAACGCCCACGCCGGCCCGACGAGCACGAGCAGGAAGAGCGCGGCTCGTAGCGCGTTTTTCACTGATGGATCATTAACCCGCGAACAAGCGGTTGAAGTCGTTGAAGATGGCGAACGCCATCAGGAACAGGAGTAAAGTGAGGCCCAGACGCTGGCCCAGTTCCATCGCTCGCTCCGAAACCGGGCTGCCCTTGAAAATCTCGACGGCATAGTACAGCAAGTGCCCCCCGTCCAATAACGGAATCGGAAGCAGGTTGAGCACACCCAAGCTGATGCTGATCAAGGCGAGAAACGCGATGTAGGCGCCGATCCCGAGCTGCGCCGATTGACCCGCGTAATCGGCGATCGTCACCGGCCCACTCAGGTTTTTCCAGGAGACTTGGCCGATGATCATCTTGCCGAGCATCTTCAGGCTGAACACCGACATCTCCCAGGTACGCTCGAGCGCCATTCCGAGTGCGGCAGCCGGCGCGTAGCGCACGGTCGTTACGAGGCCCTTCATCGATTCGGGATCCATTTGCGGAGCTGTCCCGATGCGGCCGAAACGCTCGCCGTTCTGCTGCACCGTCTCCGGTCTCAGCTGGACTTCAATTTGGCTGCCGCCGCGGACGATGCCGAGCCGCACGATTTCGCCGGGCCGACGCCGCACCACCCTTACGACATCCTCCCAGACCCGAATCTCGCCGCCGTCGATCGAGACGACTCGGTCTCCCGGGCGTAATCCCGCCGCCTCGGCTACGCTCCCCGGGACGACCTTGCCGATGATCGGCGCAACATCCGGCCGGTCGAGCCTCAAACCCAAACGCGCGAGGGGATCGCTGTCGAAGCCTTCGAGGTCGAAATTCGACAGATCCAGGGTACGCCAGGTGAGCCGCTGTTTGGGGTCGATCACTTCGAGGCGCGCCGGTTGTTTTTCCACCGCGAGCTGCAGCAAGCGCCAGCGCACCTGCTGCCAGCTGGCCATCGGCTCGTCGTTTATTTTCAGGATCGTCTCGCCCCGCTTGAGGCCGCTCGCCTCCGCGACGGTTCCGGGATCCGGGGTGCCCACGACGGGCTTCGCCTCCTGCACGCCACCTACGAAAAGGGCCCAGTAGAACACGATGGCGAGCAGAAAATTCGCCGCCGGGCCCCCAGCGACGATCGCGATGCGCCGCCAGACGCTCTGGCGATTGAATGCCCGGTGCACCTCTTCGGGCGCGACCGGCCCCTCGTGTTCGTCG
>DATHHZ010000144.1:0-3098 GCA_035316965.1 Burkholderiales bacterium
AAACCAGCCGAGCTTGTAGGCGAAGAAATACTGGAACACGATGATGTAGACAAGGATCGAGATCGACAGACCGACGGTGCAGACGATCATCACCATGCGGTCGGTCAGCGATCCGCGCACATAGGCGACGGCAAGCGCGAGCCCGATCGCGATCACCGTCGCCAGAATCAGCAGCGGCACCACCACGGTCAGCGAGGGGCCGAGGCGCGTCGCGAGAATGCTCGACACGCGCTCGTTCGTGCTCCAGCTCGCGCCGAAGTCCGCGGTGACGATCTGCTTCAGAAAGATGCCGAGCTGGACCCAGTACGGCTGGTCGACCCCCAGCTGCCGGCGAATGTTGTCGATCTGCTCCTGGTTCGAGATCTTGCCGGCGAGCACGTACGCGGGGTCGCCGCCGACCGTATTGAAGAGGATGAACACGAGCAGCACGACGCCGAGCATCGTCGGGATCATCTGCCAGACGCGTCTTATGATGTAGGCGGACACCGTTCTCTCGCCTTCTCCGCGCGGGCAAGGCGCGCGGAACAATTACTCAAGGTGCGGTCACGCGGATCTTGCGCGCCGTCGCACGTAAACGACTTGTTCGCCCCGGGGCTGCCGCAGCCGGCTCTTGTGGAGACCGGCTGCGGCCCGGTGACGGCGCGGGCCTTTCCCATTCGGACGGCTCGCTGTTGTTTTGGCTCCTCAGCACTGCGCTACTGCCTCTACCTCCTCCTGTTGTCCCTGCGGGCGGCCCCTTCGTCGATCGCAACACCAAACGTCGCGGCCATTGTAGCCCGCCGTCGCCGCGCGCGGCGCCCTCGCTCTCGAACCGCGGATGAATCTGCCGCGAGCGCGCCATGCCTCGGCTCACGGCTGCAGCGTGGGACCCGAGCCCTTCTTCGACGCGACGTCGATGTACTGCCATTCCGAATGCAGGATCGGGTGCTTGCGATATCCGAGCACGTTCGGCTGGATCAGCATGTTGCGGTAGCGCGCGATGTTGAGGCGCCATGGCGCATAGGCCTCGATCAACTTCGTCATCTCGTGATAGAGCCGGTTGCGCTCGGGCGAATCGGGCATGCGGATCGACTGCTCGTAAAGCTTGTCGTATTCGGGAATCTTCGCGCACGCGTTGTTGTTCTGTCCGATGTTCTTGCCGTAGAGAAGCTGCATGAAATTGTCGGCGTCGGGATAGTCGGCGATCCACGAAGCGGTGCGCATCATCAGCTTGCATTGCCGCTCGAGCTTGAGGAGCTCCGGGAACTTGTCCTTCTTGACCTCCATCCGGATCGCGATCGAATCGAGCGCCTTCTTCCACATCTCGTCCTGCTGCCGGCCGAGCGAATCCGGCCGCGACGCATAGACGACCGTGAACGGCTTGCCGTCCGGCTGGTTGCGCCAGCCGTCCGCGCCCTTCTTGTAGCCGAAACGGTCGAGCAGCGAATTCGCGCCGGCGGGATCGTACTTGACGCTGCTGCGATAGGCAGGGTCATGGCCGACCACGCCGGGTGGAACCGGAAAGTTGATCTCGACCGCCTGCCCGTTGCGGACGACCTTGATCTCCTCCGGCGTGTTGTAGGCCATCGCCATCGCGCGCCGCAGCGCGATCTTCTCCTTCTCGAATCCGCCGACGACGGGGTCCTGCATGTTCCAGAAGTGATACGAGATTTCCGGGTCGACGAAGCGCGACAGCTTGACGCCTTTCTGCGCGAGCTCGGGGCGAAGCTTGTCGCCGTCGAGCACGTTCGGCGCAAGCGGACCTTCCATGTTCATGAGGTCGATCTCGCCCTGCTGGAACGCGAGCAGCCGCGCCTGATCCTCCTCGATGATGCTGACCTCGATGCGTCCCACCTGCGGCATCTTCTTGCCCTTCATCTCGGCGATCAGCTTGACGTCGTTCGGATCGCTCGATTTGAAGTCCCAGACGAAGCCGCGGAAGTCGGGATTCGCCTCGAGGATGATCTTGGAGCTCCGCACCCACTGCTTCAGGATGTACGGTCCCGTACCCACTGGATTGGCCATCGCGCGGCCGGCCTCGTCTGCGTACGCCTCGATCACTTCGCGCGCGACCGCGGAAGTCGGCTCGTGCGCGAGCACGTACGGGAGGTTGTAGTCGGTGTCCTTGAGACGGATCCGCAGCGTAAAGCGGTCGGGCGTCTCGAGCCCGGCGATCTTGGCGTTGTAGTCGAACTTGCCCGATTTCTTCGCCGCCTCGGCGGCTTCGTCGAGGCCGATGATCTTGCCTTCGACGAGCCATGCCCACGGCCCGCGGATCTTCGGGTCGATCAGGCGCTTCAGCGCATACGCGAAATCCTCGGCGACGAGCTCGCGCTTCTTGCCCTTGAACGCCGGATCGGGGGTGAAATAGATGCCCTTCCGAACCTTGATCGTGTACGTCTTGCCGTTGTCGGTGACCGTCGGCATCGCCTCGGCGGCGAGCGGCACGACCTTGGCGGGACGTGCCAGATAATCGTAGGTGAGCAGCGTCTCGAAAATGGCCTGCTCGATCGTCCCGGAATAGAGGTCGTGGGCGGCCGCGGGGTCGAACCCGGTCTCCGCCACCGGGAATACATGGCGGATCACCTTGGTCATGTCGGCCGCGCCGACGGGGAAGGACGCGAGCAGCGCAACGATCGCCGCGACGCGCAAGATGCGGGAACGGAAAAGCGGCGTGGTCATGGCGGGTTGCGCGTCGAATCAGGTTCGATGTCCATGTATTGGAACTCGGCGTGCAGGATCGGATGCTTCTTGTAGCCCTTGACCCACGGCCGGATCATCTGGTTGCGCTCGCGCGAGACGTGCAGGCTCCATGCGCCGTCGACTTCCATCTGCCGGGTCATTTCGAGGAACAGGAAGTTGCGCTCGGGCGACGGCGGCATCGCACGCGATTTCTCGTACAGACCATCGAACGCCTTCGATTCGTAGCAGCCATTGTTGCTCTGGCCGGTGTTCGGACCATACAGGAGCTGCATGAAATTGTCGCCGTCGGGATAATCGGCGGTCCACGCCGCGCCCCACATCATGAGCTGGCAGGCCTTCGCCGCCTTCAGCTGATCGGCGAATTTGGAGATTTCGAAGACCATCCGGATGCCGATTGCATCCATTGATTTCTTCCA
>DATHHZ010000145.1:0-6772 GCA_035316965.1 Burkholderiales bacterium
GAGAGGATTGGATAAGCGATGAACACCACCGTTCTTGCACAGACCGTCGGACTGCTCGCACTCTCGAACGTGTTCATGACCTTCGCGTGGTACGCGCATCTGAAGGAGCTCTCCTCCAAGCCCTGGTTCATCGCGGCGCTCGTGTCCTGGGGCGTGGCGCTGTTCGAATACCTGCTCCAGGTTCCCGCGAACCGCATCGGCTTCAGCCAGTTCAGCCTGGCGCAACTGAAGATCATCCAGGAAGCGATCACGCTCGTGGTGTTCGTCCCGTTCGCGCTCTTCTACATGAACCAGCCGCTCAAGCTCGACTTTCTCTGGGCGTCGTTGTGTATCATGGGCGCGGTGTATTTCATCTTTCGGGGCTGACCCGCAACGGCGCGCACCGATGAAGCTGCCCGCGCTGTTCCTTTGCCTTTTCCTCCTTCCGGGTTCCGCGTCGGGGGCCGCGACCGCCGCGCCGGTCGCTCTGCCGCCGTGGTTCACCGAGACTCTCCTTGATTTCCGGGAAGACGTGGCCCAAGCCGCGCGCGAGGGCAAGCGGCTCATGATTCTCTTCGAACAGAACGGCTGCCCCTACTGCAAGGAACTGATCCTGACCAACTTCAGCCAGAAGGCGATCGCCGACAAGGCGCGAAAGAAATTCCTCGCGATTTCGCTCAATATCTGGGGCGACCGCGAGGTGACCTGGACCGACGGAAGGAAATTCTCCGAGAAGCGTCTCGCGGCCTTCCTGAAAATCCAGTTCACGCCGACGCTCGTCTTTTTCGACGAGCGCGGCGGGGTCGTGGCGCGGCTGAACGGCTACTATCCGCCGCACCGCTTCGAGGCCGTGCTCGACTGGGTCGCCGGCCGCAGGGAAAGGAAAATCGCGCTCGCCGAGTACCTGCGCACCGCGGTCCGGGAGCCGGCAGGCGAGCAGCTGCACGACGAGCCCTTCTTCCTCAAACCGCCCTACGATCTGCGCAGGCGCGGCGCAAGGCCGCTCGCCGTCTTCTTCGAGACGCCGTCCTGCGCTGCCTGCGACGAACTGCACCGCGAGAGCTTTCGCCGCGCGGGAATCGCCGAGGCGCTGAAGCGCTTCGACGTGGCGCGGTTCGCGCTCGGGGAGCGCACTCCGGTGACGACTCCGGAGGGAGACAGGCTCCCGGCCGAAGACTGGGCGCGTTCGCTCGGCCTCTCCTACACGCCTTCGGTGGTTTTCTTCGGCACGGACGGCAGGGAGGCGTTCCGCATCGAAGCCTACCTGCGTCCGTTTCACCTCTGGGGCTCGCTCGAATACGTCGCGAGCGGGGCCTACCTGCGCGAGCCGAACTTCCAGCGCTTCCTCCAGGCGCGCGCCGACGAGCTGCGCGGGCGCGGCGAAGCCGTCGATCTGTGGCGCTAGCGCCGCGCGCGAGCCTTCTCTTGCGGCGCGTGTATGATGGGCGCCCCTTTCCGCGAGCCCCGGCCTCGTGCCGCTCTCGAAATATCACTACGTCGTAGTCGAAGGGCCGATCGGCGTCGGCAAGACGAGCCTCGCCAAGCGTCTGGCCGGCCGGCTGAACTCGACCCTGGTCCTGGAGCGCCCGGAGCAGAATCCGTTCCTGCCGCGCTTCTACCAGGACATGTCCCGCTTCGCCCTGCCGACGCAGCTGTTCTTCCTTTTCCAGCGGATAGGCCAGTTGCGGGAGCTCGCGCAGATGGACCTCTTCACCCGGCTCACCGTCTGCGATTTTCTCCTCGAGAAGGACCCGCTGTTCGCGCGCCTGACGCTCTCGGGCGACGAGCTGTATCTATATCAACAGATATACGACTCGCTCAAGCCGCAAGCTCCGAAACCCGATCTCGTGATCTACCTCCAGGCGCAGCCGGAGACGCTCTACGAGCGGGTGCGCCGGCGCGGGGTAGAATTCGAGCGGCCGATCACCGGGGAATATCTCGCCTTGCTCGCCGACAGCTACAACCGTTTTTTCTATCATTTCAACGGGAGCCCAGTCCTGATCGTGAATTCCGAAAAACTCAACTTCGTGAGCCAGGATCGCGACCTCGACCTGCTCATCGAGCGCGTGGGAGCGATGCGCGGCAAGCGCGAGTTTTTCAACTGGGGAGACTAGGATGACGCGAGTGACCATCAAGGCGCTGCAGAAGCTGCGCGACGATGGCGTGAAAATAGCCGTGCTCACCTGCTACGACGCGAGCTTCGCCGCGATGCTCGACGCCGCGGGTCTCGACAGCCTCCTCATCGGGGACTCGCTCGGCATGGTGCTGCAGGGACACGAGACCACGCTACCGGTGACGCTCGCCGACATGGCCTACCACACGCGCTGCGTCGCGAGCGGCAGCAAGCGCAGTTTCCTCGTCACCGACATGCCTTTCGGCAGCTATCAGGAATCGCCGCAGCAGGCGTTCCGCAGCGCGGCCGAACTGATGGCGGCCGGCGCGCAGATGGTCAAGCTCGAAGGCGGCGCGGAGTTCGCCGACACGATACGATTTCTCACCCGGCGCGGCGTTCCGGTGTGCGGCCACCTCGGCCTCACGCCGCAATCGGTGCACCAGTTCGGCGGCTACCGCGTGCAAGGCAAGGGCGAGGACGCCGAGCACAAGCTCATCGAGGACGCCGTGGAGCTCGAGGCGGCTGGCGCGGGGCTCATCGTGCTCGAGGCGATACCGGCCAAGCTCGGGGAGCAGGTCACGCAGCGCCTGCGCATCCCGACCATCGGCATCGGCGCCGGCCCGGACTGCTCCGGCCAAGTCCTGGTCCTGCACGACATGCTCGACGTGTTTCCCGGAAAGAAGGCGAGGTTCGTGAGGAACTTCATGCGCGGCGCTTCCAGCATCGCCGACGCGGCCGAGCGCTACGTGCGCGCCGTCAGAGACGGCAGCTTCCCCGCCGAAGAGCACAGTTTCTAGGCCGAGCGGTGGACATCGTCACTTCGGTGAGGGATCTGCGCGAGCGGCTGCAGCGCGAGCCCGACAACGTCTTCGTTCCGACGATGGGCAATCTCCACGCGGGCCACATCCAGCTGATGCGCCTGGCGAAGCATCGCGCGGCGTGCACCGTCGTCAGCATATTCGTCAACCGGATCCAGTTCGGGCCGAAGGAGGACTTCGAGCGCTACCCGCGCACCCTGCAGGCCGATGCGGAAATGATGGAAGACGTGGGCGTTGACGTCGTGTTCGCGCCGACCGAGGCGGAGATCTACCCGGAGCCGCAGACCTTCGTGGTCGAACCTTCCGATCTCCAGCACATCCTCGAAGGCGCGTTCCGGCCCGGGCACTTCCGCGGCGTCGCCACCGTGGTGCTGAAGCTCTTCAACATGGTCTCCCCGCACACCGCGATCTTCGGCAAGAAGGACTACCAGCAGTACGTGGTGCTGCGGGACATGGTGAAGCAGCTCGCGCTCCCCGTGGAGATCATCCCGGCGGAAACGGTGCGCGCCGAAGACGGGCTCGCGCTCAGCTCGAGGAACGCCTATCTGACGCCGGTGGAGCGGACCGAAGCCGCGCGGCTGTACCGGATCCTGCAGGAAGTCCGCGCCGCGCTGCTCGCGGGGCGGCGCGACTACTCGAAGCTCGAAGCGGAGGCACTGGCGAAATTCAACGAGAAGTGGGCGGCGGACTACGTCGCGATCAGGAGGCAATCCGACCTGCAACCGCCGTCACCCTCCGATCGCAACCTCGTTGTCCTCGGCGCCGCGAAGCTCGGGAGGCCCCGACTGATCGACAACGTCGAGGTATCGCTCTAGGACGGATAGGGCTCCACCATGAGTTTTTCGACCGGATAGCCGAGCGCCTTGGCCATTTTCTCCATCGCCTGCTCGTCAACCGAGAC
Source organism: Burkholderiales bacterium (assembly GCA_035316965.1). Classification (GTDB taxonomy): domain Bacteria; phylum Pseudomonadota; class Gammaproteobacteria; order Burkholderiales; family SG8-39; genus VBDM01. The sequence continues at coordinate 3,812 of DATHHZ010000145.1, forward strand.
CGGCTGGAACTCCTTGCCGCCGCCTTTGCTGTCGATGAACGCCCTGGCCGCGCTTTCCGAACTCCAGACCACGACCGGGTCGGGCGAGACCCCTGGCATCTGGACGCAGATCGGAACGCCGTCCGACTTGTACACGATCGCAAACATGGCGAGCCTCCTGTTGCAGATGAAGCTACCGGGGCGACCCGGGCGGTCCGCCCGGGGCTGGTACTTTAACCCATGTTCCGCAGAGCATCCAGTGACGAAATCCACGATTGCATGCGTCTAGAGCGTCCCCGATGGAATAAGAAATGCGCGCGATAGAATGACTCGCATGCCTTACCCTGAGGCGTCTCCCGCGCCCGCTGCGCGGGAGCAAACGCGAAACGGCGATCGCGCCGTTGCCGCCTGGTTGCTCGCCTGCTGCGCGCTCGTGTTCGCGATGGTGGTGGTCGGCGGCGTCACGCGCCTCACCCACTCGGGCCTGTCGATCGTCGAATGGCAGCCGATCGTCGGCGCTCTGCCGCCGCTCGACGAGACCGGATGGCAGGAAACCTTCGGGAAATACAAGCAGACCCCCGAGTATCGGCTGGTCAATCCGCACATGACTCTCGAGGGATTCAAGAACATTTTCTGGTGGGAGTATGTCCACCGGCTCCTGGGAAGGCTGATCGGCGCGGCATTCCTGCTGCCGCTCCTGTGGTTCGCGCTGCGAGGAAAAATCGCCCGCGGGCTGACGTGGAAATTTGCGGTGATATTCGGGCTGGGCGCGTTGCAGGGCGCGCTGGGCTGGTACATGGTGAAGTCGGGCCTGGTCGACAACCCGCGCGTATCGCAGTACCGCCTCACGGCGCACCTCGGGCTTGCCTTCCTGATCTACGCGGCGATGCTGTGGGTTTCCCTCGACCTGCTCTTTCCCCGCGCGAGCGCGGTGTCCGGAGGGCTGCGCCGCTTCGCCGCGGCGCTCACGGTGCTGATCTTCGTGATGGTGCTCTCGGGCGGGCTCGTCGCCGGCATACGTGCAGGACTCGCCTACAACACGTTCCCGCTCATGAACGGCCGCTTCGTCCCGCCGGAAATTTTTTCCCTCGACCCATGGTATCTGAACTTCTCGAGCAACATGGCGACCGTGCAGTTCGATCACCGGCTGATCGCCTGGCTGCTCGCGTTCCTCGTGCCCTGGTTCTGGCTGCGAGTCCGCCGCGAGGCGGCGCCGCGGCGCGCAAAGCTCGGGGCCCACCTGCTGCTTGCGGCGCTCGCGCTGCAAATCGCCCTGGGAATCGCGACCCTGCTGCTCGCCGTCCCGGTTCCTCTCGCCGCCGCGCATCAGGCGGGCGCGCTGCTCGTTTTCAGCGCCGCGCTGTTCGCCGCGCATTCGCTGCGCTGACCGGCGGCCCTCTATCTGTCCAGGTGCTTCGCCCGCTCGGAGATGAGCGCGTAGACGGCGTCGATCATCGGCGTCGCGATTTCGGCTTTGCGGGCGAGCTCCACCACCGCTCCGATGATCGCATCGGTCTCGAGCGGCCGGCGCTTGTCGACATCCTGATGCATCGAGATCTTGGCGCCGGCGAGCTGTCTTGCAACGTCGATGCGCTCCTCGACCGTCATCGGTATGCGCACACCGTAGGCCTCGGCGACGCGCATCGCTTCTTTCATCATCTCGCGGATCAACGCGAGCAGCGCCTCGCTGCCGTGGATGTCGTTCATGTGGGCGAGAGCGAGCGCCGCGACGGGATTGTAGGAGAGGTTTCCGATCAGCTTGACCCAGATCTCGACCCGGATGTCCTCGGCCTGCCTCGCCTCGAAGCCGGCGGCGTTCATCGCCGCCACGAGGTGCTCCGCGCGCGCCGATCTCGTGCGATCGGGTTCGCCGATTAGGAAAACCCGGCCCGCCGTGTGGCGGACCACTCCGGGTTCGGAAACCTCCGCCGCAGCGTGCACCACGCAACCCAGGATGTGCCTCGGATCGAGCGCCTCGAAGAGCGTGCCCGCGGGATCGAGGCAGGCGACGGGCTGGCCATCGAAGCGCCCGCCTTCCCTGAAAAAATACCACCAGGGCAGGCCGTTGATCGCCGGGATCACCATCGTGACCGGACCCACGATCGTCCTCAACCGTGGCAGCATCGCGGCAATCGAATGCGTCTTGAGGCAGACGAAGACCGCGTCCTGGACCCCGAAATCGGCGGGCTCCGACGACGCGCGCACCGGATGGACTTCGGGCTTGCCCCCGGAGATCAGCGTCAATCCCCGCCCGCGAATCGCCTCGAGATGCGCGCCGCGCGCGACGAGCGACACCTCGTGCCCGGCCTTTGAAAACCATGCTCCGATCACGCCGCCCACGGCGCCTGCGCCGACGACGCAAATCCTCATGCAGCCCCTTTCCGGGGTTCGGCCGTGAGGATGAATTCCTGTACCGGATCGATCTGACCCTCGCTCATCAGCCAGGGCGCGTGACCGACCCCGGGGAACTCGACGAGCTTGACCCGCGGCCCGCGCTCCTGCATCCGCCGGGCGGTGGACTCGGGCAGCAGGTCGGACTTCGCCCCGCGCAGAACCAGGGTCGGGCATTGCACCGCGTCCCAGGTTCCCCAGAGGTCGATGCCGAAAAGGAAGTCGCTGCCGAATTCGACCCCCGCGTTGCTGCCGCGCATCGTGCCGACGATCGCCGGATCGTAGGCGAGCGTATACGCGCCGTTCTCTCCGCGCCGCGCGCCGTGTGCGGCGAGGTGCCGCCACTGCCCGTCCCTCAGGGGACCGAAGGAGGCGCAGGTCTCGCGAAGATGGCGCTCGACCTCGGCGAGGCTCGCGAAACGCGCGCCGGCCCCGGTGGTGGAGAGCTTGAGCCGCACCAGCGCGCCCCAAGGCACGAGCGGCCCGACGTCGTTCAGCACCAGGCGGCGGATCGGAGAATCGGACTTTGCCGCGAGCATCATGCCGATCAGTCCGCCCATCGAGGTGCCGATCCAGTCGATTCGCTGACCC
>DATHHZ010000146.1:0-2219 GCA_035316965.1 Burkholderiales bacterium
GAACGGGCGTCCGGCTTATTGGATCTTCGCTTTTGACCGCAGCTCGCCGACAAACTTCTGCACTTCCTGCTCCTGCATCCTCGAGAGCAGCTGCTGCTTGACGGTGTCGAAGGCGGGGAACTGCATGGAACGGACGTCATCGAGCTGGATGACGTGCCAGCCGAACTGGGTCTGTATCGGCGTTTCTGTGTATTTCCCCTTTTCCAGCTTCGAGAGCGCCTCGGCGAAGGGCTTGACGAAAGTGGACGGCGTATTCCAGTCGAGATCGCCGCCTTTGTCCTTCGAGCCCGGGTCCTTGGATTGCTTGGCGAGGTCCTCGAACTTCGTCCCTTTCTTCAGCTGCGCGATGATTTCATTGGCCTCGGACTCCTTGTCGACCAGGACGTGCCGGGCCTTGTATTCCTTGTCGCCGCGCTGCGCCTTGACCTTGTTGTACTCCGCGAGCATCTCCTCGTCCTTGATGGGATGCGCCTTCAAGTGATCCTGGACCACGGCCTGCACGAGCACCTGCTGGCGCAATAATTCGAGCTGTGTGCGCACGTCGGACGTCTTTGCGAAACCTCTGCGGTCCGCTTCCTGTGCGACCACTTCCTGCGTGATGAGGTTGTCGAGAATCGCCTTGCGCGCCTGCTCATTGTCGGGCTGGCCCTGCGTCGCGCGCTGTTTGGCGATGAAGTCCAGACGGGACTTGGGAATGGGTTTGCCGTTGACGGTCACCGGTTTGAGAGGAGCGGCCTTCTGCGCGGCTGCCTGCGCCCAGACGGGCGTCGAAACGCACAGAGACAGCGCGGCAAGGAGGCTAGCCGAACGTAAAAACATGAGGGTTCCTTCGTTTTGAAAGTGAAATCATAGCTCATCCGGACTGAGGGCTTGAATTGCGAGCGCGTGGATTTCGCGCTGCATCAGGGGCCCGAGCACCTCATAGATCATCCGGTGCCGCGTGATTTGGTCCTTGCCGGAGAAACGGGGTGAGACAATGGTCAGGCGAAAGTGGTTCCCGCCGGCTTTTGCCCCCTCGTGGCCGGCGTGCCGGTCCGATTCGTCCAGAAGATCGAGAGATTGCGGCTCGAGCGCAGCCAGCCGCTCGCGGATCGCCTTGGACAGATCCATCAGCTCGAGGCGTCCTTCTCCTCGACGTGGCGGGCGAGAAACAGCGCCTGCAGCACGACGAACAAGAGCATCAGACCCATCCCGCCGAAAAGCTTGAAATTGACCCAGGTATCGGTAGGGAAGTTGTAGGCGACGAGAAGATTGGCTGCTCCCATGAAGGTGAAGAAGCCCACCCAACTCCAGTTGAGGCGAGTCCAGACGCCGTCGGGCATGCTCACCTGCTCGCCCAGCATCGCGCGGACGAGATTTCTTCGGAACAGCGACTGGGCTACTGCTATGACGGCGCCGAACAGCCAGTAGAGCACGGTGGGCTTCCACTTGATGAAGGTCTCGTCGTGCAGCGCAAGGGTCGCCCCGCCGAACACTACGATAATGACAAGGCTGATCCACATCATCGTATCGACCCTTCGGCGCTTCCACTTCAACCAGCCGATCTGCAAGAACGTCGCGGCGATGGCCACCGCGGTCGCCGTATAGATGTCGAAAAGCTTGAACGCGACAAAAAACAGAACGACGGGGAACAAGTCGAAGAGCAATTTCATTGCGCCATTATACGGACCTCTCGCGAGAACGATGGGGACCGGGTTATACTTCCGCCTCGGTCCCATCCGGAGCAGGTGCCTGCGCCCTCTAAAGGAGACGAATATGGCCGAACCCCATATCGCGCAGAAATCCCCGTACGCAGTCGAGCTCGCCCCCGGCGATTATTGGTGGTGCCGCTGCGGGGGTTCGAAGAGCCAGCCGTTTTGCGACGGCACGCATAAGGGCAGCGAGTTCGCGCCGGTGAAATTCGGGGTGGCCAAGGCCGAAAAGCTATGGCTGTGCGGCTGCAAGCGCACCCGCAACCCCCCTTTTTGCGACGGCACCCACAAGACCCTCTAATACCTATTTCTTCGCGGCGGTCCAGCGGCCTTCCACGCCGCTGTCGGTGCGGAACGAGCCTTCCATGGTGCCGCCGGTGACGCGCCCGGTGAAGTCGCGGCGCACGCCGTGATTGTCCACGTAGGCAAAGCCGATCCTGAATCCGGAGAGCCGCGGCTCGCGCAAGCCCGCGAGGGTCGAGCCCAGGTAGGCCACGCCTTCGATTTTCTGGTATTTCTGATCCAGGT
>DATHHZ010000147.1:0-2380 GCA_035316965.1 Burkholderiales bacterium
GCGCCCTTGCCCAACTCCTTTTCCACCTGGTAGCGGCCGAGCATCGGCTTCTCGGCGCCCCCGCCGAGCACGAGGGTTCCGCCGGGGTGGGTCTGCGCGCCACCGAGAACGAGGGTTTCCGACATCTGCTTGGCGCGCGACAACCTCGCCTCGAGGTCGCGGAACTTCGGGTCATAGTCGGCCATGTAGCGGAATGCCGCTTCGGCCTTGTTGAACTGGCGCTTGCGCTCGAAGTCCAGCGCAAGGTTGTAGAGGTTGTCCATGACCGTGTCGTCCAGGGGCACCTTGCGGAAGTAATCGAAAGCCATGTCGAGCTGGCCTTGCCCTTGGAAAGCGAGGCCGAGCATGCGCGCGTTGGCTGCCGACTGCGCATCGGATACCTCCTTGCCGCGCTCGGTGACGACGAAGCGCTTTGTTACGAGCAACACGTGGCCGATGATCAGCAGGGCGAGCGGCAGCATGAATTGGAGCCACAGTCCCTGGCCGGTCATGAGCACGAAGTGCGTGGTCAGCAGGAGCGCCACGATGCCTGCGCTGACCACGGCTCCCAGGCCGGCGGAAAGTCGCGGGAGCAGCGTGATCAGATACAGCGCTACCAGGAGATAAACCACCCTCTCGACGATCCAGCCCCAGGTCGGCGCGACGAAAAAATGCCCCTGCAAGAGCGAGGAGACCGTATGCGCCTGAAGCTCGACGGCCGGCATGGCCGGATTCACCGGCGTCACGAATATGCTGCCGACCCCGGCAGCCGTCGGTCCGATCAGCACGATCTTGTCACGGTATTTTTCCGGCGGGATCTTGCCGCTCGCCACGTCGTAGAACGAGTCCTCCTGAATGGCCGGCCTGCCGTCGCGATCCTTGTAGAAATACGTGAACATCTGCATCGTCGGATCCGCGCTCACCCGGAAATTGCCGATCTGCAGCGCTTCACCGGGACGGATCTTGATGTCCTTGGCGGTCAGATTGAGGCTCCTCGCCACCATCATGACCGCCAGCGACGGATAGTATTCGTCGTAGTAGGTGATGGCGAGCGCTTCGGTGCGGATCGCCCCGTCCACGTCGGGTACTGAGTTCAAATGCCCCACGGCGGCCGCAGCGGCGCCCAAACTTTCCACAATCGGGACTTCGACGGCGCTGGCGAAGAGCGGGAGATCGCCGCTGCCACCCTGGATCGAGAGCGCGTTCTTGCGCACGAATTCGGGAAGGGGCTTGTCGGGCTTGCCACGCGGCTCGCCAAAAGTAAACAGCAACGGCAGCACCACGTTGCCCGCCTTGGCAAAACTCTCAGCGAGCTTCCTGTCGGTGTTGAGGGCGCTCTCGGCTTCCTGCAGCGTCGCGCCGATTTGAAGGAGCTCGGGCGATACGCCGCGGGGCGGCGCGCTCGGATCCGCATTCGCCGGCACGAGCCGCTGGTAGGTCTCGAGAAGCCTATTGACATAGGCCAAACCCGGATCGAGCTGCGGTTCGGAGAAAAAAACCGTGTAGCCGATGACCTTGGCCTTCGCGTTCGCGAGGCTTTCGACCATCTTTGCGTGGATCTCGCGCGACCAGGGCCAGCGGCCGATATTGTCGATGCTCCTCTTGTCGATCGCGATCACGGAAATCTTGTCGGACGGGGTTCGCGCCGAGGCCCGAACGCCCCAGTCGTAGGCGAAGCGCTCCAGGCCTTCGATCACCTGGAGCTCGGTCCCGCTGGCCACGAGCAGCACGAGCGATACCCCGAGACCGAGAAACCAGTCTTTTCTCCAGAAGCTCGCTTTGGTCATTGCCTCTCCCGTTTATTTTTATTGTCAACGAGGGGATGCCCGAGTTACTGAATAAACAATGCTCTGGGCGGCATTTTTACAGTGAATAGTGGAGGCCGTCAAATTTCCGTTCAGCGGCGAATCCGGTTGGCGACCGGCGCCCAAATGAACCTACGCGATGGTCTGTAGATACCGGCAAACGCCCGCGAACGAAACGCGACGAGCCGTCGCGCAGCGAGGCGGCAGCGCCGGCGCGAGTCAGCTCCCGAGCAGGCTGCCCGGAGTGAGCCCGTTCTGGGCTACCAGTTCGGCCGCGGATATTTTCTTGCCGTCTTCGTGCTTTGCCTTGAGGACCTCGATTCGTCCTCCCTGAGCGGTCACGAAGAAACTCGCGGCGCTGATTTCGGAAATCTCGCCGATCTTGCCTTTTACCGCGCCGAAATTGCGGAACACATGTTTGCGGCTGTCGAAGATCTGCAGTTTCTTTCCGTTCAAAGTAGTCCAGGCGCCGGGGGCGGGATTACAGCCGCGTACGAGGTTGTAGATGAAATCGACGTGGCTCGCCCAATTGATTTTCGCCTCGGCGGCGCGGCACCAGCCTTCGTAGCTCGCGCGGGCTTCGTCCTGAACCGTTT
>DATHHZ010000148.1:0-2617 GCA_035316965.1 Burkholderiales bacterium
GCCGGTAGGAAGATCGCTCGGTTTCGCGAGCAGCGCCTCGGCGAGGCGTGCCATGTCGGGCGCAGCGCGGTTCCCTACTGCCTTCATCAGGTCGATCCACTGGCGCTCATCCGGCGCAACGCGTGAGCTGCAAGGCCCGCGTTCGATTCGCTCCCAGACCGCTCTAGCGTCATCGGGCGAAAGCATCGGGTTCAGCGTTCGCGCCAGCTGGTAAAGCGAATGGAACCAGATGTCGGAACGCTCCGGATCGCGGCACTCGATCAGCCTTGCGCGCGTCAGCTCGAGGTCCTTCTGGAACGGGCGCGGGATCGCGACGGGCTCCGGCGCCGTGTGGAGCAGGAGAAAATCCCTCGCGTACCGCGCGCGGCGCGTGAGCTGGAGGGCTTCGAGGTATTCGTCGCCGTCCACCCTCGATTCCTCGCGCTCGCTCTTTCTGCTCCCTTCGAGCAGAGCGACGACCGGCACGCTGTACGCGAGCAGGCCGGTCAGCTCTTCGGCCGAATGCTGCAGGAAACGGTACTTTGCCGCGTGCAGGTCGAGGTAGGGATAGAAGTCCGAGTTGGCCGGAACGCCGTAGGTCAGGAACATCGGGGCGAGCGAGCTTTTTCCCCCGACTCGGCGGACCTCGATGTCCCAGATCGAATTCACGTGCACGCGACGCAGCTCCCGGGCGACGCCGGGCATCGCGGTGATATCGGCGAGCGGGCGCGCTAGCGTCCGGGTCTCGCCTGCGATGATCAGCAGGTCGCTGCCCGTGGCGGCGTAGATGGCGTAGTCCGGGAAGTTCTCGCCGAGCGCGCGCAGCACCGAGGCGACGAGACTCGCGTCGATCTCGTACATCTGGAACCACTGGACCAGGATTCCATCCGGATTGAGGTGGCGGCGCGCCAGCCGATAGAACTCGCCGGTGAACAGGCTCGAGACACCGCTGACCCAGGGGTTGGACGGCTCCGAGATGATGATGTCGTACTTGCGGTTGTGCGTCGAGAAGAACGTCTTCGCGTCGTCGAAGATGATGTGGCTGCGCGGATCGGCGAAGGCGTTGGTATTGCGCGGAGAAAAACGCCGCGACGCCTCGGCCATCGCGGGTTCGATCTCGATCGTCTCGACCGAGCGCACGGCGTTCGAGCCGAGGAGGGTGTGCGTCGTGAGACCCGTTCCGATTCCGATGACCGCGGCGCTCGCCGCATCGGGTCTGTAAGCCAGGGGAATCGCCGCCGTGAGGGTCATCGTGATTTCGTCCGAGACCCGCGGGCCGTTCGGGTCCATGTTGATCGCGCCGTCCGACTTGCCGTTGGTGCGCAGGCTCCGGTCGGTGCCGAAATCCATGAGGCTGACAGTCGTCGTCTTGCCGTCGCGGTGGAAGAGCAGGGTGGCGTCGCTCGCCGAATAGAGATCCCCGCGGCGAAACACGCCCGAGGCCATCTTGTACGCGTCGAGGTGCACGCCGGCGAGCACCGCGGCGAAGCAGGCAAGCGAGAGCGCTGCGGCGCCCAGTCGCACACGCGGCCCTCCGGCGGTGCGCCACAGGAGAACGAGGCCCAGGCCCGCGTCGAGCGCGGCTCCAGCCGCGATCAGGCCTTTCAAGCCGAGGAAGGGCATGCCGATGTGCGCAGCGGAGAATACGCCGAGGATGGAACCCAGCGTATTGGCCGAATACACCGCGCCGATCGACTTTTCCCCGTGGCCGCCGCGGAGCAGCGCATAGGTGATGAGCGGCAACGTGATCCCCGCGCAGAACGTTGCCGGGAACATGATGGCGAGAGCGATGCCGTGGCTCGAGAACAGGAACAGCGTGTATCCGGTTTCCGTCTTCGCGAGCGCGTTCATCACGGCCTGCATCAACCCGAACATCTCGCCATAGAGCGGCAGCGTCGCGAGCGCGAGCAAGCCCATCGTCACCAGCACGATACCGAGAAGCCGGACCGGGTCGGCGATCGAGTCGATGCGCCGGCGCACCCAGTAGCCCCCGCACGCGATGCCCAGGATGAAGGCCGAGAGCATCAACTCGAACGAGTGCGTCGAGGATCCGAGGACGAGCGAGAGCATGCGGATCCAGCCGATTTCGAAGACAAACGAAGCGGCGCCGGTGAGGAGCGCGATCGCGAGGAAAAGTCGGAAAGGCGCCGCAGCTTCGGAATCCCGCCCCGCGCCGGGGCGAGCCCTCATGGGCTGTTCGGCGCCGCGGGCGAGCAGCCATACGACGGCGGCGAGGGCGAGATTCAGGGCCCCGGCGCTCTGCACGGTGCCCGGCAGCCCAAGCCTTTCAATCATGACAAATCCGCTTGCCAGTACGCCGATCGACGCCCCGAAGCTGTTGGTGAAATAGAGCATCGCGAGCGATTCCCCGGGCGCCGCGGGATAGCGCCGGATGAGTCCCGCGCTCATGAGGGGGAAAGTCATGCCGAGCAAAACCGACTGCGGCAGGATCAGGAGCCCGGCGAGAGTCCACTTGAAAAGCGTCGCCGGGATCTCGCCGCCGAGCGCGGGTAGAATGCTCGCGTAGGCGGCGTCCGTCGCGGCCACGAAAACCGGGTGGAACGCGAGCGCCGCAAGCCCGATCAAGCCTTCCGCGAGCGCGTAGCCCCGAAGCAGATTTCTCCAGCCTTCCGACCAC
>DATHHZ010000149.1:0-6813 GCA_035316965.1 Burkholderiales bacterium
CACGAAAAACCGCCAGCCAGAGCGCTCGAAAGCAGGCAAGACGTGATCCGGCTAGAGGGCGACTCGCTCATCCTCGAAGGCCCGGTGACGCTGGATACCGTACCGGGGCTGGTCGGAGCGGCTGAGGAACATTTGCGGCAGGGCGCGCGCGTGGTCGATTTCCGCAACGTAACCGAGGTCGATTCCGCCGCGGTAGCCCTCGCCCTGGAGTGGTTGCGTCGGGCCGCAGAAGGCAAGACAGGGCTGCGCCTCGCCAACTTACCCGCTGCGATGCAGAACCTCGCCAAACTCTACGGGGTCTCCGAGCTGCTTCAGACGGCTTCGAGCTGATCTTTCGCTCAGGGCAACCACCGGCATGCCTGCCGCGATCGAAGTCCGCGACGTCCACAAGCGCTTCGGCGAGCTACAGGCGCTCTCGGGGATCGACCTCGAGATCCCGCAGGGAGAGTTCTTCGGGTTGCTCGGACCCAACGGAGCCGGCAAGACCACCCTGATCAGCGTTCTCGCGGGCCTCGCGCACGCCGACCGGGGTTCGGCCCGGGTGATGGGCCATGATGTGCGTGCTGACTACCGCGCCGCGCGCCGCTCCCTCGGGGTTGTTCCCCAGGAACTGGTATTCGATCCCTTCTTCACCGTGCGCGAGACTCTGCGCATCCAATCGGGCTATTTTGGAGTGCGCGACAACGGCGCCTGGATCGAAGAGGTGATGCAGCACCTCGATCTTGCTTCCAAGGCCGAGGTCAACATGCGCGCGCTCTCGGGCGGGATGAAGCGGCGGGTGCTCGTGGCGCAGGCCCTGGTGCACAAGCCGCCCGTGATCGTGCTGGACGAACCGACCGCGGGCGTCGACGTCGAGCTGCGCCAGGCCCTGTGGCAGTTCATCCGGAGACTCAACCGGGACGGCCATACGATCGTGCTCACGACGCATTACCTCGAAGAAGCCGAGATGCTGTGCGGGCGCATCGCGATGCTCAAGGACGGGCGGGTGGTTGCGCTCGATTCCACGGCGAACTTGCTCAAGCGCGTGCATCATCTGTTCCTTAGATTGCGCCTCGCGGGCGAGCTTCCGCAGGAGCTCCGAGCTCTCGAGCATGGGGGTACCGCGGGGGCTCACGTGCTTCGGCTGAAGAGCTATGAGGACGTCGAGCAGATACTCGCGGGCATTCGTAGGGCGGGATGCCGCATCGAGGAGATGGAGATCGTGCAGCCCGACCTCGAGGACGTGTTCGTTGACGTGATGCACCGGTCATGAGCGGCTTTCCCACGCTGCTCTACAAGGAAGTGCTGCGCTTCTGGAAAGTGAGCACTCAGACGATCGGCGCGCCGGTGCTCACCGCCGCGCTCTTTCTGCTCATTTTCAGCCACGTTATGGAAGGTAGGGTGCGGATGTACGACGCGGTTCCGTACGCCTCGTTCCTCGTCCCGGGCCTAGTGATGATGTCGGTGCTGCAGAACGCCTTTGCCAACAGCTCATCGTCGCTCATCCAGTCCAAGATTACGGGCAACATTATCTTTGTGCTGCTCCCGCCGTTTGCGTATTGGGAGTTTTTCGCCGCCTACGTGCTCGCCGCGGTCGTGCGGGGGATGGTGGTGGGTACGGCGGTTCTTCTGGTGACGCTGCCTTTTGTCGAGATAGCCTTTCGCCACCCGCTGTGGATCGTCGCGTTCGCTTTCGCCGGGAGCGCAGTTTTGGGAGCGCTCGGGATGGTCGCCGGTATCTGGGCGGAGAAAATCGATCAGGTTGCGGCCTTCCAGAACTTCCTCATCATGCCGCTCACCTTTCTTTCCGGGGTGTTCTACTCGATCCATTCGCTTCCCGCGTTCTGGCAAGGGCTCTCGCATTTCAATCCGTTTTTCTACATGATTGACGGGTTTCGCTATGGATTCTTCGGGGTGTCGGATGTCAACCCGGTCGGGAGCCTCGCCGTGGTCACGGGATTTCTTGCGCTGGTGTCGGGCCTCACCCTGGCCTTGCTCAAGCACGGATACAAATTGAGGCATTAGCATGGTGACGCCCGAGCAGGTTCAGAGCTACATCGAAAAAGGGCTGCGGTGCAGCGCGGTGCGCGTCGTGGGCGACGGAGAGCATTTCGAGGCGCTCATCGTGAGCGAAGCGTTCCGCGGCAAGAGCCGGGTCCAGCGCCATCAGCTCGTTTATGCGGCGCTCGGGGAGCGCATGCGCGGGGAGATTCATGCGCTGTCGATGCGCACGCTCACCCCCGACGAAGCGGCGAATGGATAAGCTCATCATCCAGGGAGGCGTGCCGCTCTCGGGCGAGGTCCGCGTTTCGGGCGCGAAAAACGCTGCGCTCCCGCTCATGTGCGCGGGGTTGCTCACGAGCGAGCAGCTCACGCTCTCCAACGTGCCGCACCTGAGAGACGTCAGCACCATGCTCCGGCTGCTCGCGCAGATGGGCGTGGAAGTCTCCCTCGATGACCGCTTGGGCCTGTCCCTGAGGGCTGAGCGTCTGTCCGATCCGCTCGCTCCTTACGACCTGGTGAAGACCATGCGCGCTTCGATTCTGGTTCTCGGGCCGCTGCTGGCGCGCTGCGGCGAGGCTCGAGTGTCGCTCCCCGGGGGTTGCGCCATCGGGACGCGACCGGTGGACTTGCACGTCAAGGGACTGGCGGCACTCGGAGCCGCGATCTCGGTCGAGCAGGGTTACATCTCGGCGAAGGCAAAGCGCCTGAAAGGGGCTCGCATCCTGATGGATCTGGTGACCGTCACGGGCACCGAGAACCTCATGATGGCGGCTTGTCTTGCCGAGGGCACGACCACGCTCGAGAATGCCGCGCGCGAGCCCGAAGTGGTGGACCTTGCCCAATGCCTCTCGGCTATGGGCGCGCGGATCAAAGGTGCGGGAACCGACGTGATCACGATCGAAGGCGTGGCCCGGCTGCACGGGGCCCAGCACCGCATCATGGCCGACCGCATCGAAACCGGAACCTTCCTCGCGGCGGCCGCGGCGACCGGCGGCCGCGTCACGCTTCACGGTACGAACGCCGGCATCCTCGATGCGGTGCTCGAAAAGCTGCGCGAAGCGGGCGCGGAGCTGCAGGCGGGGAACGGAAGGCTCTCGCTCACGATGCGGGGCAGGCCAAAGGGGGTGAATGTCCGGACCGCTCCTTACCCGGCGTTCCCGACCGACATGCAGGCGCAGCTGATGGCGCTGGACGCGATCGCGGAAGGCACCGCCGTCATCACCGAGACCATTTTCGAGAACCGGTTCATGCACGCTCTGGAAATGCAGCGTCTCGGCGCCGACATCGAGATCTCAGGCAACACGGCGATCGTGCGCGGCGTTCCGAAGCTGCAGGGCGCGACCGTCATGGCGACCGACCTGCGTGCCTCGGCGAGCCTCGTCATCGCGGGTCTCGTCGCCGAGGGCGAGACCCGGGTCGATCGCATCTATCACCTCGACCGCGGCTACGAGTGCATCGAGGAGAAGCTCGCGCAGCTCGGCGCGCGCATCAAGCGGGTTCATTGAACTGCGAAGAGGCCCGAGGACGCGGAACCGTTCCGGAATTTTCGGAACATCATGAAAAATAAGGTTTTCCTTCACGGCCTCCGCGCTCTTTGCGGTAAAATCTTTTTTTGGCCGATTCAACCGTGATTACCCTCGCGCTCTCCAAAGGCCGGATTTTCGATGAAACGCTGCCGCTGCTTGCCGCAGCGGGCATCCAAGCGCTCGACAATCCCGACACCTCGCGCAAACTCATTCTGCGCACGAGCCGCCGCGACCTGCGGCTGCTCATCGTGCGTGCGGCCGATGTTCCGACTTACGTCCAGCACGGCGCGTCGGAGCTCGGCGTCGCGGGAAAGGACGTGCTGCTCGAGCACGGCGGCGAGGGACTGTACCAGCCGCTCGACCTCGGCATCGCATCGTGCCGCATGATGGTCGCGGTTCCCGAAGGCTTCGATTATGCGGGCGCCGTGCGCCAGGGCGCGCGTTTGCGCGTGGCGACCAAGTACATGCAGACTGCGCGCGAGCACTTCGCAGCCAAGGGCGTGCACGTCGATCTGATCAGGCTCTACGGCTCGATGGAGCTCGCGCCGCTCGTGGGTCTGGCCGACGCGATCGTCGATCTGGTTTCCAGCGGCGATACGCTGCGCGCCAATCGCCTGCGCGCAGTCGAGGAGATCCGGCCGATCAGCGCTCGCCTCATCGTCAACCAGGCCGCGCTCAAGCTCAAGCGCGACGCCATCCAGCCGCTCCTCGACCAGTTCACGAAGGCCGCGGGAACGCATGCTTGAGATCGCCCGACTTTCGACGACGGAAGCTGGTTTCGACGCGCGCCTCAAGGCGCTGACTTCGTTCGACGCCACGTTCGACGAGGAAGTCGAGCGTAAGGTTGTGGAGATTTGCGAAAACGTGCGCAACCGTGGCGACGCCGCGGTCCTCGAATACAACGAAAACCCCGAATGGGGCGATCGGGTCAAAGCCGTACGAGTCGCCGAACTCGAGCTGAAGCCGTCTGTCCTTGAGCAGGCGCGCGCGGGGCTTGAGCGCACGCAGCGCGATGCACTGGAGCAGGCCGCGGCGCGCATCCGCAAGTACCACGAGCGACAACTCGCGAAGTCGTGGCAATTCACCGAAGCGGACGGCACGACGCTCGGGCAGCGCGTGACGCCGCTCGACCGTGTCGGCTTGTACGTACCCGGTGGCAAGGCAGCATACCCCTCGTCGGTCCTGATGAACGCCATCCCGGCCAAGATCGCGGGCGTCCGCGAGCTCATCATGTGCGTACCGACACCGCGCGGCGAGCGCAACCCGCTCGTTCTCGCGGCGGCTGCGATTGCCGGCGTCGACCGCGTGTTCGCGATTGGCGGCGCTCAGGCGATCGCTGCGCTCGCCTATGGTACGCAGACCATCCCGCCGGTCGACAAGATCGTCGGCCCAGGCAACGCCTGGGTTGTGGCAGCAAAACGTCGCGTATTCGGTACGGTCGGCATCGACATGATTTCAGGCCCGACCGAGATCCTGGTGATTTGCGACGGCTCGACCGAGCCGGACTGGATCGCGATGGATCTTTTTTCGCAGGCCGAGCACCATGAGACTTCCCAAGCCATCCTCATTTCGCCCGACGGGGCATTCATCGAGCGCGTGGAGGAAAGCATCGAACGATTGCTTGCAGACATGTCGCGTGCGGGAATCATCGAGAAGTCACTGCACCGGCGCGGGGCGTTGATCAAAGTGAAACACCTCGACGAGGCGTGCGAAATCGCCAACCGGATCGCTCCGGAACACTTGGAGCTCTCGGTTGCGAATCCGAGAAAATGGCTGAAAAAAATCCGCCACGCCGGCGCGATATTCCTCGGGCCGTACACTTCGGAGGCTCTGGGGGATTATTGCGCCGGGCCGAACCACGTCTTGCCGACTTCGCGCACGGCGAGGTTTTCTTCGCCGCTCGGTGTGTACGACTTCCAGAAGCGCACGAGCATCATTTCGGTCTCGCGCAAAGGCGCGCAAAAGCTCGGCAAGCTCGCCATGACCCTCGCGAACGGCGAAGGATTTCAGGCGCACGCGCGGTCGGCCGAGCTCAGATTCCGGAAAACGCTCAAAGGCAAGGCGTGAGCGCCGGACCGGAAGAGGTCATCCGCGACGAGATTCGGGCGCTCACCGCCTATCACGTCCAATCGGCGGAGGGCATGGTGAAGCTCGATGCGATGGAAAATCCCTATCGCCTGCCAGACGGGCTGCGCCGCGAGATCGGCGAGGCGGTGGCAAACGCCGAGATCAACCGCTATCCCGATCCGACCGCGCCGGCCCTGGTGAAGCGTCTGCGCAAAGTGATGGGAATCGCCCCCGAGTACGACGTTCTTCTCGGCAACGGCTCGGACGAAATCATTCACATCATCGTCCAAAGCGTGGCGCGTCCGGGGGCCGTGGTGCTCGCGCCTCGGCCGTGCTTCTTCATGTTCAGCCAATACGCGCAGTTCGCGGGATTGCGCTATGTTGGCGTGCTCCTCAACCGCGACTTCACACTCGAACCCGGTGCTTTTCTGCGCGCATTGGCCGAGCACCGGCCTGCGGTGGTGTTCATCGACTATCCCAATAATCCGTCCGGGAATCTATTTTCGGATGAGGCCATTGCACAGATCATCGCCGCGGCGCCGGGACTGGTGGTGATCGACGAGGCCTATCACCCCTTCGCGCGCAAAACTTTCATGACGCGCCTGGCGGAATTCCCGAATCTCGTGGTCATGCGCACTCTGTCGAAGCTTGGGCTCGCGGGCATTCGGCTCGGCTATTCCGTCGGACGGCCGGAGTGGATCCGCGAATTCGACAAGGTGCGGCCCCCTTACAACGTCAGCATGCTGACCCACGTGGTCGCCGAGCGCGTTCTGGCGCACTATGACGTGCTCGACGCGCAGGCGCGGAGTATCAACGCGGAGCGCGAGCGCCTTGGTGGCGAGCTGCGCAAGCTGCCCGACGTAACCGTTTTTCCAAGCGACGCGAATTTCATCCTGGTTCGCGTTCCCGACGCCACTCGAGTCTTCGAGGGCATGCGGCGCCGCGGCGTGCTCGTGAAGAACCTGCACACCGGCGTGCCGCTGCTCGATCATTGCGTCCGGCTCACCATCGGGACGCCGGAGGAGAATCGGCGATGTCTTGCCGCGTTCGCGGAAGCGCTCGCCGAGGGCTGATTTCGTGTAGGCTATCGCGCTGAAAGCTCACCGCAATGCCCCCGCGCTCCGCAACCGCCGACCGCAAGACCACCGAGACGCAGATCGCCCTTTCGGTCAATGTCGACGGCAGCGGACGGGCGACCCTCGCGACGGGCATTCCGTTCTTCGATCACATGCTCGAA
>DATHHZ010000150.1:0-4217 GCA_035316965.1 Burkholderiales bacterium
TGAAGCCCGGCACCGCGGCGGTGCCCGCGCTCTGGCGATGGGAAGAAGTGCGACCGCTGCTTATGCGCGCCTGCGAGCTGATCACCGCCAAGGAGGCCGAGCGACGCGTGCTCATGCTCGAGAACCCCGCACTGCCCGGAACGACGTTCATCACTCCCGCGCTGTTCGCCGGCGTGCAGGCAATCCTGCCGAACGAGATCGCGCCCACGCACCGGCACACGCCGAACGCGCTGCGCTTCGTCATGGAAGGCGAGGGCGCCTATACCGCGATCGACGGCGAGCGCATCGCGATGCGACCGGGCGACTTCGTCGTGACGCCGGGCTGGACTTGGCACGACCACGGTAATCTCGGCACGAAGCCCGTGGTGTGGCTGGACGGTCTGGATACGGCGTTCGCGAATCTCTTCGGCGCGCATTTCCGCGAGGATTATCCAGAAGAGTCGCAGCCCGTGTCGAAACCCGCGGGCGTTTCCCCGATCTTGTCGTATCCCTACGAGCGCACTCGCGAGCTCCTCGAAGAATTTTCGAAAGGCGGCGAGCCCCACTCGTCGCACGGCTGGAGGCTGCGCTACACGGACCCCGCCACCGGCCGCGACCCGTTTCCGACCATGGCTGCTTTCATGCAGAAGCTGCCGAAAGGATTCGCGGGCCGGAACTGCCGCAGCACCGACGGCGCGGTCTATTGCGTTGTTGAGGGGCAAGGCAGCATTGCGATCGGCGAGGCCCGTTTCGAATTTGGCCCGAAAGACGTCTTCGTCGTGCCTTCCTGGGAACGCTGCCGGTTCGCCGCGAAAACCGACTGCGTGATCTTCAGCTACTCCGACCGCGCCGCCCAGGAAGCGCTCGGCTTCTGGCGGGAGGAAAGCTGACCACCCCACCCCTTCGGGGCACCCCTCCTCGAAACGAGGAGGGGATTTTCTCCCGTCACATCCTCCACTCGACGTAGGTGTAGATGTAGTTCGATCCGCCGTTGACGTTGTCGAAGATCTGGGCCATGCCGAAAATACCCGAGCGGTGGCTGACGCCCAGCCCGAAATAAGTCTCGCGCAGTTCCTTCGACCCGAGGAGATCGCCCACGCTCACGTCGATGGTCGGGTCGACGTACTGCAGGAGCTTCGAGGTGTTGCGGCCGCGCGCCGCCTGGTCCCTCGCTTCCACGGAGGGCACGCGTTGCGCGTAGGAGAGGCCGCCGCCGAATCCGATTCGCGTGCGCAAGCGCCCGCTCCAGGGAAAGCCCCAGTAGAACGCCTTGAGGTAGCCGTTGAGCTGCCAGAAGTCCGGCTGAAGCCCGCGCTCGTCGTGGCGCAGCAGCCCCGCGTACCAGGCGATCATGACCGGCCAGCCGTGCGGGCTCTCGATGAAGGGCCGCCCGACCTCGAAGGAATCGACGCTCGTGCGATCGTCCGTGTTGATCGACCTGCAGCGCAGTTGCATGATCGGCGCCAGGTTGCAAGGGGTGGACCGGCCGTGCAGGACCTTGAAGGTGAGCGGGATGCCGTCGCGGGCGCGCTTGACCGGTGTCGGCGTGAATTCGTATGCGAGGCCGCCGTATGCCGCGAGCTGAGTGCGGTCCTCCACGATCGGGCTGCGGCGCACCCCGCCGGCCCAGAGCGTGGCGGATACGCCCGCGAAAAAATGCCAGGTATCGGTGAGATCGTAGCGCGCGTTCAGGCCGACGCTTCCGTTGACGCCGGCCCCGGGTCGGTACGCGGGACGGTCCGCCGCGGCTTCGGAGGCGCTCACGCCGTAGTAGTAGTCGTTGAGCTGCGCGTCGCGGGCGGACAGCATGAAGTACGGGGCGAGCATCAGCCGTCCGCGCCACCACTCGGTTGCGGCTCCGAGCCGCCCCTCGGTTCCGCGGGAGTTGTTCGACACGTCGTGAAGGACCTCTACGAATCCATGGCCCCAATCGAAGCGCTGCTCGTAGCTCAGCCCGAAATCGGTTTCCGGAACGCGCGTGGACATTCCCGCGAGGCTCGCCGGGACCCGTTCGACGGGAAAGCTCTCGAAGCGGTGCGAAAGGAACGCGGCCACGCGCTTGTCGGACCCGAAATCGAACTTGAGCCCCGCGCGGTAGGAATGCAGGTAGACGTGTTCCCCTTCGTAGAGGTACAGAGGCATTAGATCGATGCGCACGCCGCCCCCGCGATAGGGCGACTGCTCGAAGCGCGAGACGATTCCCCAGCCGGCGCTTCCGCGTTCGGTGATGTCGGCGAGGAAGTCGCTCGTCGCGGCCGCCGGCGGGGCGGCGGCTGCGCTGAGCGCGAGGGCGCAGGCGACGAAGACGCGCGGCAGGCGAACGTTGCGAATGATGGGTCCGGATCGGGAGACTGTGCGAAAAACGCCGCGGTATTCTAATATGAAAGCCATGTCGAATCCCGGAGGTTCACGCTTGTGCCGGGCGGCTTGCGCCTTGGCCGCTTTCTCGGCGTTCTCTGCGGCGCCTGCCCAGGATTACCCGTCTCGCCCGGTGCGCGTGGTCGTTCCCTCCGCCCCGGGCGGCGGCTTCGACCTGGTGGGGCGCGTGCTCGCGCAGAAGCTGGGCGAGCAGACGGGGCAGGCCTTCGTGGTCGAGAACCGCCCCGGCGCAGGCACGCTCGTCGGCACGCAGCTCGTCGCGCGCTCCGTCCCCGACGGCTACAACCTCGTCGTCGGGGGGCTTTCGAACATCGCGCTCAACATGGGCCTTTACAGGGAACCCGGCTACGATTCGCTCGCCGACTTCACTTGCGCGGGCCTCGTGGTCAGCCACTCCTACACCCTGGTCGCGCGCAAGGATCTGCCGCTCGCGAGCGTCGCGGAGTTGATCGCGTTCGCGAGAGCGAATCCCGGCAAGCTCAACATCGGCACCAGCGGTCCCGGCACCGGGCAGTACATCGGCGCGGCCATCATCGCCGCGCTCACCGGCGTCGACATCGTCAAGGTGCCTTACAAGGGCGCGCAGCCCGTGTACCAGGACCTGCTCGCGGGCCGCGTGGATCTGTTCTACGACAATACGACCACCACCCGTCCCTACGTCGAGTCAGGGCAGGTCAAGGCGCTGGCGGTATCGAGCCGCGAGCGCGCGCCGAGCATGCCGCAGCTTCCCACCCTCATCGAAACCGGCGTGGTCGAGCTGGAAATGGAGACATGGTTCGGCCTGTTCGCGCCGGCGCGCACATCCCGCGCGGTTATCGAACGGTTGCGCGCCGAGGTGGACCGCGCCACGCGCTCGGCCGAAGTGCGTTCGCGCCTGGAGATGGGCAGCGGCAGGAGCCTGCGCATCGCGCCCGCCGAGACCGAGGCGTTCGTGCGCGCGGAGGTGGCCAAATGGACGGGGCTGCTCCGCAGGGCGGGCATCGAGCCCGAGTGAGCGCATGCCGGACCTGCAGGACCAGCTTGCAATTTCCGCGCTCATGCAGGACTGGGCACTCGCGCGCGACACCGGAGACTGGGGCAAGCTGCGCACGACCGCGCACCCCGGGGCCGCGATGACCACGACCTGGTTCGACGGGCGATTCGAGGATTTCGTCGAATCCTGCGAGGCTTCCTTCAGCAAGGGATCGCGCTCGCAGCATTTCCTGGGCGGCACCGCGGCGGAAATCAGGGGCGCCCGCGCGATCGCGCAGACCCGCATGTCGATCAACGTGCGCTCGCAGCTCGACGGCGTGGAGGTCGACGTGGTGTGCAGCGGCCGCTTCTTCGACAGGGTGGAGAAACGCGACGGCGTCTGGCGGATCGCAAGGCGCTCGGTGATCTACGAGAAGGACCGCATCGACCCGGTCGATCCGAATGCGAAGATCTCGCTCGACCCGGCGCTTCTCGCGCGCTTTCCGGAAGGCTACCGCCACCTCGCCTACCTGCAGACGAAGAACGGCGCGCGGGTGAATCCGAACCTTCCGACCGCGCGCGGCGAGGCGCTCGAGAAGCTGCTGGCCGAGGCGAAAGCCTGGCTCGGAGAATGAAACCGGGGACAGACCACCATTTTCGTTGCTTCCATTCCCTACGCATTTACGCTAAGGGAAATGGTGGTCTGTCCCCGGTTTTCCACAAGGAGAGATGAACATGGAAACTGCAGCGCTATCTGGTGGAAGAAGCGGTCGAGGACTACGAGGAAGGGCGGCTCACGCGCCGCGAGGCGCTGAAGGCGATCGCCGGCATCACGGGCGCGGCGCTCGCCGCGCAGATGCTCGAGGCGCGCGCGCAAACCGCGCCGGCGGGCAAGTCCCCCGCGAGCT
>DATHHZ010000151.1:0-4860 GCA_035316965.1 Burkholderiales bacterium
CGACCGACCAGGTCGACGTCACCGTTCGCGTGAAGGAGAAGCCTACCGGGGCGGTGCTGCTCGGCGTGGGCTTTTCCAATATCGACAAATTCATCGTTCAGGCCTCGGTTCAGCAGACCAATTTTTTCGGCACCGGCAATACCGTGGGCGTACAAGTCGCCTCCGGATCCGTCAACAAGGTCGCCTCGCTTTCCTTTACCGATCCTTACTACACGATCGACGGAGTCAGCCGCGGCTTTGACCTCTACCGGCGCGACGTAAACGCCACCTCCCTGGGAATCGGCAACTACAGGACCAGCACGGTCGGCGGGTCGGTACGCTTCGGCGTGCCCTTTACCGAGTACGACACTTTGTTTTTCGGCCTCGGTACGGAGCAAGTCAAACTCTTTCTCGCGGCCGACAGCCCGCAGCGTTACCTCGTCTTTCAAAACCAGTTCGGCGGCAACTATGTTGCGCTGGTCAGCACCGCCGGCTGGGTCCGCGACTCGCGGGACAGCTTCATCTGGCCGACGAGGGGTCACCTCGAGCGCGCCACTCTGGAACTGGCGACGCCGCCCGGAGACCTCGGGTACTGGAAGTATTCCTATACCCACCAATATTTCTACCCGTACTCGCCCAGGCTCACCTTCGTGCTCAGTGGTGAGCTTGACGCCGGTGACGGGTACGGTGGAAAACCGCTGCCGTTTTTCAAGAACTATTACTCGGGCGGCATCGGCAGCGTACGCGGATACCGAACTGCGTCGTTGGGATCACGCGACATCGACGGAAGCTTCCTGGGGGGCAATCGGAAAGTCAACGGATCGGTGGAGCTGTTGTTTCCGGTGCCGGGCAGCGCGATTGACCGGTCGATGCGATTTGGAGCTTTCATCGACGCAGGACAAGTCTATGGCTTGACCGAAAAGCTCGACCTTTCGCAACTGCGTGCCTCATGGGGAATGAGCTTTGCCTGGAACTCGCCGATCGGACCGATGAAAATCAGCATCGCGAAACCGCTGAACGACAAGCCCGGGGACAGTATCCAGCACATCCAGTTTACGCTTGGCGCCGTATTCTGACGGCCCGGTATAATCTTTTTTTTGAAGGCAGGCTCCATGGCAGGTACGCAAAGGAACTCTCTAGTCCGTTGGACCCTCACGGCAGCCCTCGGCTTCGTCAGCCCAGCTCTCGCCCAGTCGAGCATCGGGTTTGTCAGCCTGGAGCGGATCCTGAAGGAAGCGCCTGCAGCGCAGCGGGCCCAGAAGAAACTGGAGCAGGAATTCTCCCAGCGCGGGCAGGACCTCTCTAGGGTGGCGGAGCAGCTGAAGAAGATGCAAGAGAACCTGGAGAAGAACGCCCTGACGATGTCGGACTCGGAGCGGCAGAAGCGCGAACGCGAATTCGGTGATATGAACCGGGACTTTCAGCGCAGACAACGGGAATTCAACGAGGATCTCGGCCAGCGGCGCAAGGAGGAATTCGAAGGAGTCCTCGAACGTGCCAACCGGGCCGTGAGGCAGATCGCCGAGGTCGAAAAAATCGACATCGTGTTTCAGAACGAGCAGGTCGTGTGGGCGAGCCCTCGCATCGACATCACCGACAAGGTCATCAGGGCGCTCGAGGATACTCGCGCGGGCAAGTGACGCAATCCATTTCGCGTACTTATCGGCTTGGTGAAATCGTCGCCAGGCTTGGCGGGGAGCTGATAGGCGATCCCGATGCCGAGATTCTGCGAATCGCCACGCTGGAAAGCGCCGGCCCGGGCGACCTTTGCTTCCTTTCGCATGGCCGGTACCGTGCGCACCTGCGCGACACGCGCGCCGCGGCCGTAATTTTGGCCCGCGAGGAACGGGACGCAACTGCCTTGCCCAGGATCCTGTGCGACGACCCCTATGTGTATTACGCCCGGGCGGCGCAGTTGTTCGGCTCCGAGAGCCGCCCCGTTCCGGGAATCCACGCGCGCGCCGTCGTCGAAGCGGAAGCCGAAATACCGGCATCCGTCACAGTGGGACCGGGCTGCCATATCGGCCACCGGGCACGGTTGGGGGAGCGCGTCGTGATCGATGCCAATTGCACGATCGGCGAAGATGCGTCGATCGGAGAGGACAGCCGCCTGGGTCCTTCGGTCACGGTCTATCCCCGCTGCGTCATAGGCAAGCGCGCTTTGATTCATGCCGGCGTGGTGATCGGCGCAGACGGTTTCGGCATGGCGCCCGATTCCGGACGCTGGATCAAGATTCCGCAAACCGGGCGCGCCGTCATAGGCGACGACGTCGAGATCGGCGCCAACACCACGATCGACCGCGGTGCGCTCGACGACACCGTGATCGAGGACGGAGTCAAACTCGACAACCAGATCCAGATCGGCCATAACGTACGCATCGGGGCGCATACCGCGATGGCCGGCTGTGCGGCCGTTGCGGGCAGCACGCGTATCGGCCGGCACTGCGCCATCGGCGGTGCGGCGCGCATCATCGGCCATCTGACGATCGCCGACCACGTGACGATCTCCGCCGCGGCCGTGGTGACGAAATCCATCACGCGCGCGGGCACTTATACCGGCGTGCTGCCCTCGGCGCCCAGCCGCGAATGGGCGAAAACAGTGGCGCATCTGCGCAGCCTCGACCGGCTGGTCAGGCGAATCCGCGAGCTGGAAAAGCGACTCCCCGTAAAGAAAAGAAAGAGGTAAGCGATGGACATCCGAGAGATCCTGGAATACTTGCCTCACCGCTATCCCATGCTTCTCCTTGATCGGGTGCTCGAATGCGAGCCAGGCAAGCGGCTTCTCGGCCTCAAGAACGTCACCATGAACGAGCTTTTCTTCACCGGGCATTTCCCGCACTATCCGGTGATGCCGGGAGTCATGATCATCGAGGCACTCGCCCAGGCGGCCGCCGTGCTGTCGTTCCGCACCATGAAAACGAAACCGGACGACAAATCGGTCTACTACTTCGCGGGGATCGACGAGGCACGGTTCAAGCGCCCGGTGATTCCGGGCGACCAGCTCCTGCTGGAGGTTACCGTGGAGCGCAGCGCCCGGGGTCTATGGAAATTCGCGGCCCAGGCGCGCGTCGGCGATGCGCTCGCCGCCGAAGCGAAGATCCTGTGCACGCTGCGCCCGATATGATTCACCCGACGGCCATCGTTCATTCCGGCGCGAAGCTCGCCCCGGGAGTATCGGTGGGGCCGTATTCGATCATCGGCGAGCACGTCGAGATAGGGGAAGGGACCTCGATCGGGCCGCACGTGCTGATCGAGGGGAGAACTCGCATAGGAGCTCAAAATCGAATTTTCGGATTCAGTTCGCTCGGCGGACCGCCCCAGGACAAGAAATACGGTGGGGAGGCGACCGCGCTCGAGATCGGCGACCGCAACACCATCCGCGAATATTGCACTTTCAGCTGCGGCACAGTGCAGGACACGGGCGTCACCTGCATCGGCAACGACAACTGGATCATGGCCTATGTGCATATCGCGCATGATTGCCGGGTCGGCAACCACACGGTCTTTGCCAATGTCGCGACGCTTGCCGGTCACGTCCAGGTCGGAGACTATGCCGTGCTCGGCGGGTTTACCGGAGCGCATCAGTTCGTCTCGATCGGCGAGCACTCGATCACCGGGGTCGCGACGGTCCTGCTGCAGGATCTGCCTCCGTACGTCATGGCCGCGGGCAATACCGCGAAGCCGTTCGGAATCAACAGCGAAGGGCTGAAGCGGCGCGGATTCGCCGCGGAAAAAATCACCGCGATCAAGCGCGCCTACAAGACTCTCTACAGGTCAGGTCTCGCGCTCAAGGAAGCGCGGCGCAAGATCGCAAGCCAGGCTGCGAAGTTGCCGGAGCTGCAGGTGCTCGTCGAGTTCCTCGAGCGCTCGCAGCGGGGCATCATTCGCTAGCCGCGGTGGAAAGCAATCCCATCGTCGTAGGCATGGTCGCGGGGGAGGCTTCGGGGGACTTTCTCGGAGCTCACCTCATCGCCGCTTTGCGCGAGCGAATTCCCGGACTGCGGTTCGTCGGTATCGGTGGCCCCAAGATGCAGGCGGAGGGGCTCGATCCCTGGTTCCCCATGGAAAAACTGGCGGTGCGCGGCTACGTCGAGGTGCTGCGGCATTTTCTGGAAATCCACGCGATCCGGCGAAAGCTCCGACGGCGCCTGATCGCGGCGAGGCCGAGGCTTTTCGTCGGCATCGACGCTCCCGATTTCAACCTGGCGCTCGAGCGCAAGCTGAAGCGGGCGGGCATTCCGACGGTGCACTACGTGAGCCCGTCGCTTTGGGCTTGGCGCGGCGGACGCATGTCTGCGATCGCAGCCTCGGTCGACAAGATGCTGGTGCTGTTTCCGTTCGAGGAGCCCCTGTACCGCGCCGCCGGAGTGCCGGTGGCCTACGTCGGACACCCTCTCGCGGATGCCACCTCCGACGAGGACGAATCCGCCGCGGCAAAGGAACAATTGCGGCTGCCTGCGACACGGAAGGTCGTGGCGCTGATGCCGGGGAGCCGGCAGTCGGAAGTGCGCTACATGGCCTCGACCCTCATACAAACGGCCAAGCTGATCGCGGCGCGGCAGTCCTCCGTGCATTTTCTGGTGCCGCTCGTGAGCCGCGAAACGCGTGCCATTTTCGAGCAAGCGATGTACGAAGCCGGCGCGGGGGACTTGCCGCTCACCGTGCTGTTCGGCCATGCGCGCGACGCGATCGCCGCGTGTGACGTCGCGCTCGTGGCAAGCGGGACCGCGACGCTGGAGGCCGCGCTCGCCCGCAAACCGATGGTGATCACCTATAAGATGGCCGAGCTCACGTATCGCATGATGACGAGGATGGGGACTCTGCCGTGGGTGGGTCTGCCCAACATCATCATCATGCGATACGTGAGCTCGGCCATCTTAT
>DATHHZ010000152.1:0-2880 GCA_035316965.1 Burkholderiales bacterium
TCCGTTTCAGGTGAGGCGTTTTCCATGATGAATCCTTCGCACCGAAATGCTCAAAACGCGCAAGCGCAACCGCCGAAGCCGGATGGCGCGCTTAAGGGATCGGACAGGGAACAGCGCGGCGCCTTTGCCGCGCGCGCTTGCAGCCCGGCTTTCTGCATCGAGGGAGCGCCGTAGCCGCCGTAAGCAGCGACCGGCGACCATTCCGGGCTGACCGGCAGCGGCGGCGGCGACAGGTCCTTGAACTCGGCCGCGGCGTACACCGGCTTTCCGCCCACGATCGTGAGCACCGATTCGAGGCCCTTGATTCCGTCTTCGGGAATCGAGAAATAATCCGCGGACAGCACCGCGCAATCTGCGAGCTGTCCCGGCGCGAGCGCGCCCTTTTTTCCGTCTTCGCTCGAGAACCAGCTGCTGCCGACCGTCCACAGGCGCAGGGCGTCCATGCGCTCGAAGCGGTTCGCGCCCTGATACATCTGGCTTCCCCCGACGGTCCTGCCGGAAATCAGCCAGTAAAGGGAAACGAACGGGTTGTAGGTCGCGACGCGCGTCGCGTCGGTGCCGGCGCCGACCGGAACGCCGGCGGCGAGCATCCGCTTGATCGGGGGGCTCCTCTCGGCTTGCGCTATTCCGTAGCGGTCGATGAACGTCTCCCCCTGGTACGCCATGCGGTGCTGCACGGCGATGCCCCCGCCCAAAGCGCGGATGCGATCGATGTTGCGCGGCGAAATGGTCTCGGCGTGATCGATGATCCAGTGCAGCCCTTTGAGCGGCACTTCGCGGTCGACCGCCTCGTAGACGTCGAGCGCGCGCCCTGTGGTCTCGTCGTAGGTCGCGTGCAAGCGGAACGGCCAGCGGTTCGCAGCGAGCAGCCTCACTACCGCCGTGAGATCGGCCTCCATGCTCGCGGGCATGTCGGGCCGCGGCTCGAGAAAATCCTCGAAGTCGGCCGCGGAGTACACGAGCATTTCGCCGGCTCCGTTGATGCGATACAGGTCGTCGCCCTGGCCCGGCGTCACCGTTTTCACCCAGTTGGAGAAATCCGCGAGCTCCTCTCTCGGGCGCTGCGTGAAGAGGTTGGCGGCGAGCCGCACGGTCAGCTGATCTTTCTTGTGCAGCTCGGTGACGACCTGGTAATCCTGCGGGTAGTTCTGAAAGCCTCCGCCGGCGTCGATCACGCTAGTGATTCCCAGCCGGTTCAGCTCGCGCATGAACTGCCGGGTCGAATTGAGCTGCTGCTCGTAGGGCAGCTTCGGCCCTTTGGCGAGCGTCGAGTAGAGGACGTAAGCATTGGGCCTCGCGATCAGGAGGCCCGTCGGATTGCCCGCCCGGTCGCGCTGGATCTCGCCCGCCGGCGGGTCGGGTGTGTCGCGGGTGTAGCCGACGGCGCGCAACGCGGCGCGGTTGAGCATCGCGCTCGAGTAAAGGTGCAGCACGAACACCGGCGTATCGGGCGCGGCCGCGTTCAGCTCTTCCAGAGTCGGCATGCGCTTCTCGGCGAACTGGAATTCGGACCAGCCTCCGATCACGCGCACCCAGTGGTTCGGCGGCGTGCGCCGCGCCTGCTCGCGCAGCATGCGCATCGCGTCGGCGAGCGAGGGCACGCCGTCCCACCTGAGCTCGAGGTTGTAGGAGAGGCCCCCGCGTATCGGGTGCGAGTGCGAATCGATCAGGCCGGGGATCACCGTGCGACCGTTCAGCTCCACCACGCGGGTCGCGGGACCTTTGTGGGCCATCATCGTTTTGGTGTCGCCGGTCGCGTGGATGCGGCCGTCCTTGATCGCGAGCGCGCTTACGAACGACTGCTTGGCGTCCTGCGTTGCGATGCGGCCGTTCACGAGGAGAAGATCGGCGGGGGAAGCGTTCGGGGAAGGGTTGGCGCCGGTCATCGGATAGAAGCAATGGTGAAGTATTCGCGCCGAGGATACCATTGACAGTCCGCTTTCGACCCGCAGCCGTAACATGAAGCGTAATTCCTATCAGCGCAGCTCTCGATAAGGGAGGAGCCCATGCGTAGTCAAGACAAGCTCGTCGTCGTGTTCGTCGCCGCGATTGCGGCAGCCGCAAGTCAGCCCGTGCGGTCCCAGGAAGGGGAAGGAGCGGGAACTGCTAGAACACCCTCGGCGTTTCCGGAGGCCCGGAAATTTCTGGCGCCGCCGAACCAGGTCGTCGCGATCCGGGCCGGGCGGCTGTTCGATGCCAGATCGGGCAGGATGCTCGCCAACCAGGTCATCGTCGTCAGGGGCGAGCGCATCGCGGAAGTCGGCGCGGGGGTGCAGGTTCCCGCCGGCGCGACCGTGCTCGATCTCGGCTCGGCGACCGTGCTTCCCGGCATGATCGACGGGCACGTCCACCTGAATCTCAATGCGCCGAACACACCCGCCAAGCGCGCGCTGATCGCGCTCGCGAACGCGCAAGTCGATCTCGAAGCCGGTTTCACCACCGTCCTCGACATGGATTCGCGCGGCGGATTCAATACGGTCGAGATCCGAGACGCGATCAATTCGGGCATGTTCCTCGGGCCGAGGATGCAGGTCGTCGGCCAGTCGATCAACCAGCGGGCCACCAACTACTACGCGGACACGCAGTCGCTGCGCTTCTGGGAAGGATTCACGGAAAACAAGAACGTCAATTCTCCATGGCTCGCCCGCGCCGCGGTGCGCGAGGCCAAGCTGCACGGCGTCGACTGGATCAAGATCTACACGACCCAGGATTTCGTCGGCCCGGTGCACATGTGGCGGCCGGACGCGACCCTCGTCAACAGCCCGTCGTTGACGCTCGAGGAAGTCGAGGCGATCGTCGACGAGGCGCACCGGCTCGGGCTGAAAGTCGCCTGCCACACCTACGGCGGAGAAGGCATGAGGAGCTGCCTCAGCGCGGGGG
>DATHHZ010000153.1:0-2674 GCA_035316965.1 Burkholderiales bacterium
GGAAAAAGCTCTGTCGCTGCGCAAGCGGCTTGGCCTGCAGGCTTTGCTCGTGACCTTGGGCAAGGACGGCATGACCCTTTTCGAAGAGCGACAAGTGCACCATGAGCCCGCCCGTGCCCGCGAGGTGTTCGATGTGAGCGGCGCAGGCGACACGGTGATCGCAACACTCGGCGCAATGCTCGGCGCCGGTGTGCCGCTTCACGATGCCGTTGTGGCCGCCAACCAGGCAGCGGGGATCGTCGTGGGCAAGCTCGGCACGGCTGTAGTCCATCCCGAGGAACTGATGGCCGAGTTGGCGCAGGGAAGATAGAGACTGGAAGAACATGTACTTCGTAGTCACCGGCGCCGCCGGATTCATAGGCTCGAACCTCGTCCGGGCGCTTAACGCGCGCGGCGAGACCCAGATCCTCGCCGTGGACGATCTGGAGCGCGGCGACAAGTTCCGCAATCTGGCGGCCTCCGAGATCGCCGATTTTCTCGACAAGGACGAATTCCGGAGGCGCCTCGAGGCGGGCGATTTTTCCGGGTCGATCGACGTCGTGTTCCATCAGGGCGCCTGTTCCGACACCATGGAAACCGACGGCCGCTTCATGATGGAAAACAATTACCGCTATTCGATGTCGCTGCTCGACTGCTGCATGGAGGACCAAGTCCCTTTCCTCTATGCGTCTTCGGCGGCGGTTTACGGGGCCGGCACGGGCTTTCGCGAGGAGCGAAAGTTCGAGGCGCCGCTCAACATCTACGGCTACTCGAAATTCCTTTTCGATCAGGCGGTCCGGCGGCGCTTGGGCGAAGCGGGCTCGCAGATCGCCGGGTTCCGCTACTTCAACGTGTATGGTCCCAACGAGTGGCACAAGGGCCGCATGGCGTCGGTGGCCTGGCATTTCTTCAACCAGTATTCGGCGGAGCGGCGCGTGCGCCCCTTTGTCGGGTCCGGGGGCTACACGGACGGCGAGCAGCGCCGCGACTTCATCTCGGTCGAGGACGTGATCAACGTCAACCTGCATTTTCTCGACCATCCCGAGCTCTCGGGCATTTTCAACGTCGGCACCGGCCGGGCGCAGAGCTTCAACGACGTGGCGCTCGCCGCGATCAACTGCTGCCGCAATGCAAAAGGCGATAAACCCGTGGACCTTGCGGAGGCGCGCAGGCAGGGCCTGATCGAGTACGCGCCCTTCCCGGACGCGCTGAAAGGCAGGTACCAGAATTTCACTCAGGCGGACGTCGGCGCGCTGCGGCGCGCAGGTTTCGCCGCGCCTTTCCTTCCGGTCGAGGAGGGCGTCGGACGCTACTGCCGCCAACTGCTCGACGAGCGAAAAGCGACCGGCGGCTGATACGCCGCGCCATGAGATATCATAGAAACATGGATCGCAATCCGGAACTGACCTACAAGACGATCGAAGATACGGTCGGCGACACGCCTCTGGTGAGGCTGAAGCGCCTGCCGGGAAAAACCTCCAACATCGTCCTCGCCAAGCTCGAGGGCAACAATCCCGCGGGGTCGGTCAAGGATCGGCCCGCGATGTCGATGATCGTGCGCGCGGAGAAGCGCGGGACGATCAAACCCGGCGACGCGCTGATCGAAGCGACGAGCGGCAACACCGGGATCGCGCTCGCGATGGCCGCGGCGATCCGCGGCTACCGCATGGTGCTCGTGATGCCGGAGCACCTGTCCGCCGAGCGGCGCCAGACCATGCGCGCCTTCGGCGCGGAGATCATCCTCACGCCCAAGGCGGGCGGAATGGAGGCCGCGCGCGACCTCGCCGAAAAGATGCAGCGCGAAGGCAAGGGGCGCATCCTGGACCAGTTCGCCAACCCCGACAATCCGCTGTCGCACTACGAGGGCACGGGGCCGGAAATCTGGCGCGACACCAAGGGGACGATCACCCATTTCGTCAGCAGCATGGGCACCACCGGCACCATCATGGGCTGCTCGCGCTTCTTCAAGGAAAAGAGCCCGAGAATCCAGATTGTCGGCTGCCAACCCGAGGAGGGCTCGCAGATCCCGGGCATCCGCAAGTGGCCCGAGGCTTACCTGCCCAAGATCTACGACAAGGCGCGCGTGGACCGGCTGGAATACGTGAGCCAGGCCGACGCCGAGGACATGACACGCCGCATGGCGCGCGAGGAAGGCATCTTCGCCGGCATTTCATCCGGCGGCGCGCTCGCGGTCGCGTTGAGAGTTTCACGCGAGACGGAGAACGCGACCATCGTGACGATCATCTGCGACCGCGGCGACCGCTACCTTTCGACAGGCGTTTTCCCCGACTGACTGCGTTCACCGCGCAGGCGAATGACGCCGATCCTCGCATTCGATATCGAGACGGTGCCGGACATCGCCGGCTTGCGCCTGCTGCACGGCATCGAGGCGCAGATCTCCGACAGCGACGTCGCCGAATTCGCGTTCCGCGAGCGGCGCGCAAGAACGGGCCACGACTTCCTCCCTTTGCATCAGCACCGCGTGGTGGCGATCGCCTGCGCCCTGCGCGACGAGGATTCGTTCCGCTGCTGGTCTCTGGGCAACGCCGAAGAAAGCGAGGCCGTGCTCATCCGGCGCTTTTTCGACGGCATCGAGAAGTACACCCCGCAGCTCGTATCGTGGAACGGCGGCGGCTTCGACCTTCCGGTGCTGCACTACCGCAGCCTCGTTCACGGCGTGAGCGCACCGCGCTAC
>DATHHZ010000154.1:0-4051 GCA_035316965.1 Burkholderiales bacterium
CTGTCCGGTCAGATCGCTTACGTGGTGCTCGTCTCCGCCGGCGGGGCGCTCGTGTACGCCACGACCATCCTCTTGCTTTGGTGGCGGTGGCGAGGTGATCCTGACAGCGCAGAAGCCTGGCTACTCGAACGTGCCGCAAAGCTGGCAGGCGTCGCCCGCAAGCGCAGTGGCACTCGCTTTCGCTAGAACCGCGATCGCCCACCGTTCCGATCCTTGACATCTACGATTCGATCTGCAGGATCATGAAACTTCAGCACGAGTGTATCGAAGATGCGCTTCGGGCTCTCGCCAAAGACCGGCCGGCCGCGCCCGCGTTGCAGGCACCGGGCCGCAAACCGCTGACCTACGCCGACCTCGCTGCCCAGATCTACCGCGTTCGAAAATACCTCGGCGGCCTGGACATCGGGCGAGGGGATATCGTCGCAGGAGTTATTCCGTCGCGGCCGGAAATGGCCGTCGCGTGTGCCACCCTCCCTGCGTCATCGACGTTCGCGCCGCTCAGCCCATCACTCACTCCCGACGACTATTCGCAATTGGTCGTTCGCATGGGCGCGAAGGCAATCCTGGCACCGAAAGGGGAGGAGCATCCGGTTCGCGCGGCAGCGCGGCGGCACGGGGTTGCGGAAATCGACGTTGCGGTGGAGCCCGATGCACCCGCCGGTCTGTTCACGCTCGATCTCGGCCGGGCCGGCGACTCGCTTCGCAACCCGACGCCAGCGCGTCCGCAGCTCGCGTACGTCTTGGTGTCCTCGGGTACGAGTGGCCGGCCGAAGCTCATCCCCGCAGAGCACCGTCAAGCGCTGCGCTACGCGAACGTAGCGGGCGAGTGGCTCGAGTATTCGCCGCGCGATGTGGGCTGTCATCTCATGCCCATGCATCTTGGCAACGGCTTGCGCAGCGGATGGTTGAATCCGCTTCTAAACGGAGTATCGACCGTCTGCCTTCCTGAAGTCGACGTCGACGCGTTCTTCGCTGCTCTGGAGCAATACCAGCCGACGTGTCTGAACGCCGGGTTCACGCTGTTGAGCGCGATCCTGCGCCGGGTGCCCGACTACCGATCCGCAGTGGCCCAAAGCCGGCTCCGGTTTCTGCGCGCCGGGTTGGGACGACTCGATCCCGACGAGATCGAACGCCTCGAACAGGCCTTTGACGCCCCCTTGCTCGTCGGCCTTTCGTCGACCGAAACCACTTCGATCGCCCATGACCCGCTTCCGCCGCGTCCGCGCAAACGCGGCACGGCCGGGCTCCCCCTGGGGAACGAGGTTGCGATCATGGACAGCTCCGGCGCGATCGCCGGCGCTCGCGCGGAAGGCGAGATCGTGGTCCGTGGCCCGCTCGTCTTTGGCGGCTATCTCGACGATCCACAGCTCACGGCAGAGTCCTTCGTGGGCGATTGGTTCCGCACCGGCGACCTGGGACACATCGACGAGGACGGATATATCCATCTTTCTGGGCGCATCAAAGAGATCATCAACCGCGGCGGGGAAAAGATCTCTCCGGTCGAGATCGACCTCGCGATTCGGTCTTTGCCAGGCGTGAACGAGGCCGCTGCGTTCGGCATCCCTCACCCAACTCTCGGGGAGGAGATCGTCGCCGCAGTAGTTCGACAACCGGATGTGACGCTCCATGAGGCGCAGGTTATCCAGCACGTCGGCCGGCGTCTCGAGCTACGGAAGGTACCGCGACGCATTTACTTCGTCGAGCGTCTGCCACGCACCGAAAACGGCAAACTGCGCCGTCATGCACTTCCGCAACTGCTGGGCTTGACCCAAGAGGCCGCCGCTCAAGGCGCTCCCGTGCCGGCCGCGGAAGAGATCCGGTCTTTATCGCCGCTCGAAGGGTCGCTCGCCGGACTTTGGGCCACGTTGCTCAAGATCGAGCACGTCAACCCAGACGACAACTTCTTTCTCCTTGGCGGGGATTCGTTGCGCGGCGTCCAACTCATCGCGCAGGTCAAGGCCTTGTTCGGTGTCGAACTCGCTATCCGGTTGCTGTTCGAGGAAGGGGCCACCGTTGTCGGCATGGCGCGCTCGATCGAGGCGATTCGCAACGCGGAAACTAAAGCGCCTATCGGCGCCGGTAGCGCGGCGGGGCAAGCTGCCGATGCGGCAATTCCTCGACGGCAAAGTCGCGAACCATCGATCCTCTCACACACGCAACGACGCGCTTGGTTCCTCGCTCGGCTCGATCCAAGCAACCCCGCCTACAACGAGCGCCGCGCACATCGACTGACCGGGACCATTGACGTCGATGCGCTGCGCGGGAGCTTGCAAGCTGTACTGCGTCGTCACGAGATCCTGCGGACCACCTACGTCCTGGTCGATGACGAACCGCGGCAGGTCGTGCGTGAGCACGCGACGCTGGATCTCCGGCGCTTCGATCTCTCCTCTATGGCGGCGTTGAAGCAAGACGATGCGTTGGCCGACATCCTGACCATCGAGGCACAACAGCCCTTCGACCTCGAAACCGGTCCGCTCGCGCGCTTCAGTCTTATCCGTCTTGCGGACGACGATCACGTGCTGATGCGAGTGTGGCATCACATCGTCTCGGATGGCTGGTCGGCGGGGCTATTCGAGCGTGAGCTCTCGATTCTGTACAACGCGCTGGTAGCGGGCCGTGCGGCGGAGTTGCCGGCACTTGCGCTGCAGTACGCGGACTATGCGGTTTGGCAGCGCCAGTGGCTCGCGGGCGAAGTGCTGGACATGCAGCTTGGCTACTGGAAGGGGAAGCTCGCCAACCTCTCGACCCTGGAGCTGCCTACCGACCGTACCCGCCCGGCGGTGCAAAGCAACCGCGGGGCACGCCTGGAGAGCGTACTCCCGCAGTCACTTGCGGAAGCGGTAAAGGCGCTCGGACACGTCGCAGGCACCACGCCGTTCATGACGTTACTGGCGGCATTCCAGGTGCTGCTGCATCGCTACAGCGGCGCCGAGGATATTGTGGTGGGCACGCCGATCGCCGGGCGCAGGCGCGCCGAGCTCGAGGGGCTGATCGGATTTTTCGCCAACACGGTGGTGCTGCGTGTGAGCCTGGCGGACGCGCCGACGTTTCGCGAGCTGCTCGCGCGAGTGCGCGAAAGCGCCCTCGCCGCCTACACGCACCAGGACGTGCCCTTCGAGAAGCTGGTCGAGGAGCTCGCCTCGAGCCGCGATTTGAGCCGCAATCCGCTGTTCCAGGTCTGCTTTGCGCTGCAGAACACGCCCGACACGGTCCTCGCGCTGGAGGGCCTGCAGGCCAGCCGACTGGCGCTGCCGACCCGCCACGCCAAGTTCGATCTCAGCTTGACGCTAAGCGCGCGCGCGTCGGGGCTGCAGGCAAGCTGGGAGTACTGCACCGATCTTTTCGAGCGTGCGACGATCGAGCGCATGGCAAGTCATTTTCAGCGGTTGCTCGAATCAATCGTGGCCGATCCGGGACAGCGCATCGGGCAGTTCGCGCTACTCGACGCGGCCGGTCGCCACCGGCTGCTGGTGGAGTGGAACAGCACCGCGGCAGATTACCCCAGAGAGGCCTGCGTCCACACGCTGTTCGAGGCCCGGGTAGCCAAGGCGCCGCAGGCGGTGGCGGTGGCCCACGAGGGCAACAGGCTTACCTACGCTGAGCTCAACGCACACGCCAACCGGCTCGCCCATCGTCTGCGCGCCCACGGAGTCGGGCCGCAGGCGCTGGTGGGCATTTGCATGGAGCGCAGCCTCGATCTCATAGTGGGCTTGCTCGGGATCTTGAAGGCGGGCGGCGCTTACGTGCCGCTCGATCCTTATGTGCCTCGCGAGCGGCTAGCCTTGATGCTTGACGACGCGCACGTCGCCGTGGTCCTCACGCACGCGCATCTACGGGCGCAGCTCCCCGCTGGCCCGATCCTGATCTGTCTCGACACCGACTGGTTTGAGATCGCCGCCGAACCCGATTACGAACCGGCATCCGTCACCACCCCCGACAACCTGATCTATGTCATCTACACGTCCGGCTCGAGCGGCGTGCCCAAGGGGGTTTTGGTCTCGCATCGATCGTTGGTGAACTACACGCGGTGTTTCAACGCCGAGTTGCAGAT
>DATHHZ010000155.1:0-6695 GCA_035316965.1 Burkholderiales bacterium
CGCGTCACGCTGCTCGCGCAGGAAATCGCACGGCTCGCCGGAACGATTCTGGCCGAGCATGCCGCGCTGCTGAAAAAACTGCAGCAGACTTCGAAGGCGTTTCCGGAGCCCTGCCGCGACGTCCAGGAAAGCGCCGCCCGATTGATGCCGGGGCGGTTCATCGAACAGACTCCCTACGAGCGCTTGCAGCATTTCCCTCGCTATCTCAAGGCGGCGAGCTTGCGTCTCGACAAGCTGCGCGCGAATCCGCAGCGCGATGCGCGCCTCGCCGCGGAGTTTGCGCCGCTCGCGGCCCATTGGCAGAGAGACCAGGCGAGGCAACTGAAGTCCGGCACCCAAGACCCGCAGCTCGAACAGTTCCACTGGCTGCTTGAGGAGCTACGCGTGCAGCTTTTCGCCCAGGAGCTGAAGACCTCCGTGCCGGTTTCGGTGAAGCGGCTGTCGAAGATGTGGCAAACTATTCAGCGCTGATTTTCAGCGCTCCGGGCGGTCCATATGAACGCGACACTCAACGCCCTTGCGCGGGCGTTTGTCAGTTTGCTGCATCCGAAGATGCTCTGGCTCATGGTATGGCCGGTGATCGTCGCGCTTGTCCTATGGATGACGCTCGCCGCGCTTTACTGGGGCGAGGCCGCGCAGTGGATCACCGCTCAGCTGCACCAGTGGCCGGCGTATGAATGGGCGGTCTCGGTCTGGCCCCTCAAGCTCATTGCCGCATGGTTCGGATGGATCCTCCTGCTGCTGTTGTTCGTGCCCGTGGTTCTGATCACGGCCGTGCTGATCATCAGCGTTGTTTCCATGCCGGCGATGGCCGCTCATGTCGGCGCGCGCGACTACCCGGGGCTCGTCCACCGACAGGGCGGCACGTTCGCCGGCAGCCTCTGGAATGCCCTCGCTGCGCTTATGCTGTTTGCGTTGCTCTTTGCGGTCAGCTTGCCGCTATGGCTGATTCCGCTGCTTTGGCCGGTGCTTCCCATCGCTCTGTTCGGCTATTTCAACCAGCGCGTGTTCCGCTACGACGCTCTCGCGGAGCACGCGACCGCCGCCGAGATCGCCGAGATCGTCCGCCGCCATCGCGGTGAGCTGTTTCTGCTGGGTGTCGCGCTCGCGCTCATCGGTCATGTCCCCGTGCTTGGGCTCTTCGTGCCGGTGTACGGTGGGCTCGCTTTCATCCATTTCGGCCTCTCGCGCCTCGGCGAGCTGCGCAGCGAGCCGATCCAGGGTACGGTGAGGCGGGTGTGAGGGTCGGCGCGATCATCATTGGCGAGGAAATCATTCGCGGCAAGCGCGAGGACAAGCATTTCACCAAAGTGATCTCGATTCTCGGCTCGCGTGGAATGAGGCTCCACTGGTGCGAGTATCTCGGCGACATGCCGGATCTCATCACCGCGACGCTCAAGCGCACGTTCGCTTCGGGAGACCTCGTCTTCAGCTTCGGCGGCATCGGCGCGACGCCGGACGATCACACGCGCCAGTGCGCGGCGGACGCGCTCGGCCTTGAATTAGTCCTACACCCCGATGCGGAGGCGGCGATTCGCTCGCGCACCGACATGGAAATCACACCGCAACGGCTCAAAATGGGCGAATTTCCGCGTGGCTCGCGCATCATTCCCAATCCGTACAACCGCATCCCCGGGTTTTCCCTGGAAGACCACCATTTCGTCCCGGGATTCCCGGTGATGGCCTGGCCCATGGTCGAGTGGGTGCTCGACCAACGCTATGCGCATTTGTTTCACCGCACGCCGGAAGCCGAGGCCTCGGTCATCGTCTATGACCTTCCCGAATCGATCGTCACGCCGCTGATGATCGAACTGGAGCAGCGCTACCGCGGCCTGAAGTCCTTCAGCCTGCCCAGCATGGGCGAGGCAGGCGTGCGCCGTCACATCGAACTCGGGGTGCGGGGTGCGCCGGAAGAAGTGATGCCAGCTATCGAGCAGATAAAGCTTGGGGTGGCTGCGCTCGGCGGCAGGTGGGAAGAAAAGCCTTAGTACAAACAAAAAGCCCTGGCTTGCGCCAGGGCTTTAGGGCACCCACGGAGAGGAGGAGGAGGGGCCGTGGGCGCGAAGCCTGTAGGTTAGGCTGCGGCGCGCTGTTTCTTGGATTCCTTGGCGGATGAAGTCGCCGCGGCGAAATTCGCTTCGGCGATCTCGGTGGCCTGCTTTGCGACCTTGTTGAAGCTCTCATAGGCTGTGTTGGCCGCAGCGAGCGCGGACTTCACGGCGGCGACGGCGACGTCGGAGCCGGCTGGCGCGTTCTTCGAGACCTTGTCGAGAAGACCGACCAGGTTCTTGTTAAACTCGACGGCTTGCGCTTCGAGGAACTTGGCCAATTCGCCGTTCGTTTGGGCAGCAACTTCGTATACGCTGCGCGAGTAGGCGATGGCTTTTTCCATCGTCGGCTGGGTTGCCGCGGCGTTCAGGTTGAGGTATTCCTGGGGGTCTTTGGCGTTGAGCAACGCCTTGGCGTGGCCGACGCCTTCCTCGAATGCGGCCTTGGTTGCATTGAAATACAGCGCGGACAGGCGCTCGAAAGCGGAGAACTGCGTGTGCGCGAGACCCAGGATGGTCTCGATGCCGGCCTTGTTCGTGCTGGCGATTTGTTCGGGCGTGAAGTTCATGATCATCTCCGTAAAAGGTTGGAATGTTTGCCGTTAGGTTAGTGCTCTTGTCCTGTGGTGCCTCGGTCTTGGTGCTACTCTGGATATTTGTTGCATCGCAACAAATAGAATTCTACAAGGAAAACAATCGATGTCAAGAATAATTTGTGCGACGCAATAGGGGTTCTAGGGCCGAGAAGATAAAAATCCATATAAATAAAGCATTACATCGGAATCGTCGCCCTAGAAGTCAGTAGACACCTACCTTCAACTCTTTGTTTTTAAATGATCCGCGCCTTTTCCGAAGGGCCGGAAAATAAGCGAATCGTGAGCGCGCACACCTACGTACCGCCCCCACCGATATTTGCCCTGGTTGTCCTGCTTGCGCTCGGCTGGGGATTCAATTGGCCGGTCATGAAGGTCGTGATGGCCGAAATGCCGCCTCTGCACTTCCGCGTGCTGTGTCTCGCGGCCGGGGCGGCGGGCCTCTTCGCAATTGCGCGGGCCAATCGGTTGCCGATCCGCGTTCCTCCGGGAGGCTGGCCGAGGCTGATCGCGATTACGCTTTTCAACGTGGCTGCTTGGAATGTTCTCGCAGTCTACGGCCTTACGTTCATGGAATCGGGGCGTGCCGCGATCCTCGCGTATACATTTCCGGTGTGGGGCGTGCTGCTCGGCGTGTGGGTCCTGCGCGAGCCGGTGACCGGAAGCCGGCTCGCGGGCGTGGTTCTGGGCGTCCTCGGGATGCTGGTGCTCCTCGGTGACGAAATCCATGCCGTCGGGCGCTCGCCGGCCGGGGCCCTGCTGCTCATCGCTTCGGCGATCAGCTGGGCGGTCAGCACCGCCATCATGAAGCGCTGGCCGGTCGATCTGCCGACTACTTCCTTTACCGGCTGGCAGATGCTGCTCGCTCTCGCGCCGATTCTCTCGGGCGCTGTGTTGTTCGAGGAAGGGAGTTTTTCGCCGCTCGCGCTCTCGACTTGGCCTTTCTGGGGGCTCGTCTACAATGCGCTCGTCAGCTCGATCTTCTGCAACTGGGCCTGGATCAAGATCGCGACCCATGCGCCGATCAGCGTTTCCTCGCTCTCCACGTTGATGATCCCGATCGTGGGTGTGTTCAGCGGAATGCTGTTGTTGGGCGAACGTCCGCAGTGGAGCGATTTGGCCGCGCTCG
This sequence comes from Burkholderiales bacterium, assembly GCA_035316965.1. Lineage (GTDB taxonomy): Bacteria > Pseudomonadota > Gammaproteobacteria > Burkholderiales > SG8-39 > VBDM01. The sequence continues at coordinate 3,771 of DATHHZ010000155.1, forward strand.
TCTTGGTCGTTGCTGCACTGGCAGCCGTGCTTCTGCCAGGGCGCCAGGCAGCGTAGTCTGGCTCGTTCAGCCCGCTTCGCCCTCCCGGATACTGCGTCGAGTCGGGATTCTTTCGGTACGCCAGTTCGCCAGCGCCCAGTTCCAGATCTCCGCAATTCTCCCTGCCGCGAGCTCCGTCGGCGGTTCCTGGCCAAGAAAGCGCAAGGCTTGCCAAAGCCGAACCGGGGCCTCCGTGACGGTCAAAGGGGCGGCGCGCGTCTGCTTGCTGAGCTTTTCTCCGGTTTGGTTCACCGCGACCGGAAGATGCATGTAGCGCGGAGTCGGCTGACCCAACAAGCGCTGCAACAATATCTGCCGCGCCGTAGAGGCGAGCAAATCGGCGCCGCGCACCACATCGGTGATGCTCTGCTCGAAATCATCGACCACCACTGCGAGCTGATAGGCAAAAAGGCCGTCCGCGCGCCGCACAACGAAGTCGCCGACCTCTCGAGCCAGGTTCTGCTCGATCCTGCCTTGAAGGAGGTCCTCAAACGCGATCACTGTGTTGTCGACGCGCACGCGCATCGCTCGAGCCGGGCGTCCGGGCGGAGGCCCCTTGCGGCAGGTGCCGGGGTAGATGGACTCGCCCGCCGCGGATACGGTCGAATCGGAGATTTCCCGCCGCGTGCAAGCGCAGGGGAACACCGCATGCTCATGCTCAAGGCGTTTCAGCGCCGCTCCGTAGGCTGCGTCGCGACGGCTCTGGAACACGACTTTTCCGTCCCACTCGAACCCATACGCCTCGAGCATCCTGAGAATCGCCTCGGAAGCCCCCCGAGCCTCACGCGGCCGGTCGAGATCCTCCATGCGCACCAGCCATCTGCCCCTGTTCCAGCGTGCTTCGAGGTAGCTGCCGACCGCGGCGACGAGCGAGCCGAAGTGCAGCGGACCGGTCGGGGAGGGAGCAAAGCGCCCACGATAGGGTCTGGTCGAGTCATGCATAATCTGGGACGAAAATCATATCAGCGTTTCCCGGCCAGCCGAAATTTCATGACCGATCCCCATCGCATCGTTATCGTCGGCGGCGGCGCCGGAGGGCTTGAGCTCGCGACGCGGGCGGGGGATCGCTTCGGACGCAGAGGACGCGCCACCGTGACCCTTGTGGATAAGAACGAAACCCATCTGTGGAAGCCCCTCTTGCACGAGGTGGCCGCCGGAAGCATGGATATTCACGCGCACCAGCTCGACTACCTCGCGCAGGCGCGCTGGCACGACTTCACCTTCTGCTGCGGCGCGTTGGAGAGTGTCGACCGAACGCGCCGCGAGATCGTGGTGGCCCCAACGGTGGATGAGCGCGGCGTCGAAGTCATCCCGCGCCGCACGCTGAGCTACGACACCCTAGTGATCGCAATCGGCAGCGTCGCGAACACTTTCGGCGTCCCCGGAGTCGAAGAGCACGCCTACGCGCTGGAGTCTGCTGCAGAAGCCGACCGCTTCCACCGGCGCCTGATCAACGCTTGCATTCAGGCCAACTATCGGCCCGTCCGTACGCCGGCCCAGTTGCGGGTGGTGATCGTCGGCGCGGGAGCGACCGGCGTCGAGCTCGCTGCCGAGCTGCGCAACACCACGCGCGTCCTCGCCGGATACGGCCTCCAAAACATCGACCCGGAGCGGTTCCTCCATATTACCCTCCTCAACGCCGACCCTCGAATCCTGCCGATGCTCCCCGAGCGTATTGCCAAGGCCGTGACCGTAGCGCTCGAAGACCTAGGCGTATGTGTCGCGTGCTCCGAGCAAGCCATCGAGATCACGGCGGGCGAGGTGAAGACCCAAAGCGGTAAATCCTACCCCGCGGACCTTGCGGTCTGGGCGGCGGGAATCAAAGGGGCAGATCTCCTCAGGAATCTCGACGGGCTCGAAACCAACCACATCAACCAGCTCGTCGTCCAGCCGACGCTGCAGACGACGCGCGATCCGGACATTTTCGCTCTGGGCGACTGCTCGGCATTCCCGCGCAAAGGCAAGCAGCGGCCTGTGCCACCGGCCGCGCAAGCGGCGCATCAGGAGGCTTCCCACCTTCTCGGATCGATGGCGCTGCGTATGCACGGGCGGCCGCTCACGCCCTTCCGCTACCGCGACTTCGGTACTCTCGTGTCGCTCGGCGAATACAGCACTATCGGATCGCTGATGGGTTTTCTCTCCGGCAGGAGCTATCGCGTCGAGGGCTGGTTCGCGCGGCTGATGTACCTGTCGCTGTACAAGATGCACCTGTACGCGCTCCATGGTCCTATCGGCGTCGCGCTCGATACGCTGGCGCGCCTCCTCAAACGCGGCACTGAGCCGAGCGTCAAACTGCATTGATGGTAGGTTCGCTCCTGAAGATCGTGCTCGGCGTCGCCATCGGCGTCCCGCTGCTCATGTGGCTTTTCCAGGAGCGGATGTTGTTCTTCCCGCGTCCGCTGGACTCCCCCCCCGCACTGCGCCCGAACATCGAGGAGGTGAGCATCGTCGCCGTGGATGGCGTCACGCTCCGCGGCTGGCTGGTAAAAGGCGACGGAGCGCCCGCGCCGCTCGTCATCTACTTCGGCGGCAACGCGGAGGAAGTTTCCTGGCTTGTCGACGTTGCGGACCATTTCGTCGGCTGGTCGCTGCTGCTCGTGAACTTTCGCGGCTACGGGGAGAGCGAAGGCAAACCCGGGGAAAAGGGGCTCCTTGAGGACGGACTCGTGATCCACGACTACGCAAAGCGGCGTCCGGAGGTGAATTCCGAACGTATCGTCGCTATGGGCCGCAGTCTGGGCAGCGGTGTGGCGGTTCACCTGGCGGCGCATCGCCTCCTGCGGGGCGTCATACTCGTGTCGCCTTACGACAGTATCGTCGATGTGGCAAAGCGCCACTATCCTTTTCTGCCGATGTCGCTCATGCTCCGGCATCACTTCGACTCGC